>NZ_CP117982.1:1168527-1343527 GCF_030708075.1 Candidatus Epulonipiscium viviparus
CCATACATCTCTATTTATAATAATTATCTTCTTTATATATTTATCATCTATTAGATTCTTTATTCCTACATTACCTTCTATCAACATTATGTCTGCTCCCAACACTACTAATCCTCAACTTATTAGCAACATAATTACCTTTAATGCATATAGAGAAGACTTCTATATTCTTATAACACCTACCAATCCTAGTTCTAACATAATTTTTTATAACACCAAGAATATTCAAGTTCCTACTATCACAAAAAGATTTTTGCCCACAGAAATCAATGAATATTGCATTCTACCCATAAAAAAAGGTCAAACTACTGCATTATTCGATATATTTTTAGAAACCAAAATATCCATTACTGATTTACATAAATACCAATTTAATATTCAGGTGATTTTACCTCATAATATACTTTTTTTTCCTACATTCTATTTTAATCACTTTTATGTTTATGATATAGAACCACAATTTTAACAAGGAGGTCAAATGAAAAGTTTATTTGTTTTTATCTTAATTTTAATACAAATCGGCAGATTGCCTTTCAAACAACAAACTGAAGAATACATGTTTTTTATTAAATGTATTATATATCTTCTAATCAGTAGCATACATTCTATTATACTCGGATTTACTATTCCTCTCGGTGCTTTACTTATGGCTTTTATACTTCTTACTGACAGACAAAATGCCAAAACAAAGCTATCTTTAATATTTACTGGTTTAATTATAGTATTACTTTCAACATTTTCTTTTTCCAATGTCACTCATACTATATTATCCTTTTATGTACGAACCGAAACTATCAACACCTACAAAATTGAAGTTTCTGCCTATACGCCAGAATCAAGCCATTTTTTATTCGAAATCACTGATACAAATCTCATAGATGAATGGGTTTCTTCTATTAACTCATCTATTCCCAACATGGTATTTGATTCCAAGCTTATTCCGTCTACTTTAGGATATCAGGTAAAATTATACACCCCAGATGGCACCAATTCTCTTATATTAACTAAGCCAATTTTAAATACTACTAATTTATTTTTAGGAAATTATTTGCTACCTTATTTTAATCAGGGGTTAGTTTCTTTAATCGAAACTGTTCATCCAATAACACCTGAGGTGCTTACTATAAACTCATCCTTAGAATCTATGATTAACATTACTAACAAAAGTATGCTCAATAATCTCTTTGAAATCATTGTTTGGTCAAAAAAGGAAATAGTTCATGATGTCGATTATACGAAATTTTCTATACCTGCATATCTATTTTTTAAAACTAATTTAGGATGTAGATTATATTTTACCCCAAATTTTAGACAAGCTTATATTAAGGGACAGGGTGTAATTACTATGCCCGAAAATACTCAACGCACTCTAAGTGAACAATTTACGCTTTCACGCCAAACTATTGTTGAGACATTTAGAACATTTGAACCTGCCCACACTTCTGCTCTATCATCAAATTATGAGAATTTTTTTATTGCTCAAGATGACAATGAACTATTTTATGGTTTATATCAGCAGGATTATATTTCCGGTGAAAAGCTTTACTTACACAATGTTACTTCTCTCGATAGTGACTATTTTCTTCTCCAATCACCTTATATTTTACTCTTAGATAAAAAATCTGCTGGTAATTCAGACTTAATGTTAATAAACCAAAATATTCCTGGTAGTCATCGATACGTTGTCAAAAATCAAAATATTATTGCAGACTCTATTGCTATCTGTCCCGCCCAATCAAATTTCATATTTATTGAGAAAAACAATGATATATCCACTCTATATTATGTCCATGACTATTATCGCTCCCCTAAACCAATAGTATCTGGTAATATTTTAGATTGTCTTTTCTTATCAGAGCGATACATTGTTTTTACCGAAGAAAAGGATCACGACATTTTTTTATGCGTATATGACAATACTTTCAATAACATTGTAAAATCTTCGTACATCCCTGGTGAATTACATTTTATAGAAAGTTATAATCATCAAGTTCTTTTTGCAATACAGAATATTGACAATTTAGACCTAAAGGAAGGGATTTTTATTTTGAATAATGATTTATCTATTTCACTGGCTAATTTTGATAAACTTACTCTTTTTTAATTTTTATACTTTACTTTTTTGGAAAATTTTGTTATTATTGCTTTATAAATTATAACAAAAAAAGGATAAAATATGACAAATAATTTTAAAATCAAATATACCACTGTTAATAAAGAGCAGTTACAAAAGTTAGTAACTTATATTATAAATAATATCAAAATTGACGCTGTTGCTTCAACCTTTGAACATCTGTTAGCAAAACTCAATCGCATTACTGCCAATAAAGCCCTTGCTAATCAAGAAGCTACAACCTCAGCTTCCGCAAATCCAGCTTCTGCGATTCCTGTTACTACAATCTCAGCTTCTGAAAGTACAGCCTCTGCGATTCCTGTTGCTACAACCCCAGCTTCTGAAAATATAGCTTCTAGAATTCCTGTTGCTACAACCCTAGCTTCTGAAAGTACAGCTTCTAGAATTCCTGTTGCTACAACCCTAGCTTCTGAAAGTACAGCTTCTAGAATTCCTGTTGCTACAACATCAGCTTCTGAAAGTACAGCTTCTAGAATTCCTGTTGCTACAACCCCAGCTTCTGAAAATCTAACTTCTACGATTCGAGTTACTACAATCTCAGCTTCTGAAAGTACAGCTTCTAGGATTCCTGTTGCTACAACCCCAGCTTCTGAAAATACAGCTTCTGGAATTCCTGTTGCTACAACCCCAGTTTCTGAAAATATAGCTTCTAGAATTCCTGTTGCTACAACCTCAGCTTCTGAAAGTACAGCTTCTACGATTCGGGTTACTACAATCTCAGCTTCTGAAAGTACAGCGCGATTCCTGTTGCTACAACCTCAGCTTCTGAAAATACAGCTTCTACGATTCGGGTTACTACAATCTCAGCTTCTGAAAGTACAGCCTCTGCGATTCCTGTTGCTACAACCCCAGCTTCTGAAAATATAGCTTCTAGGATTCCGGTCGCTACAACCCCAGCTTCTAGAATTCCAGCTTCTACAAGTACAGCTTCTGAAAATACAGTTTCTACAATTCCGGTCGCTACAACCCCAGCTTTTGAAAGTACAGTTGATTCCAAAATTTTCGAACTTAATAATGCAGGAGTATTGCTTAAATACCGCGGAGATCAAAGCTCCGTTATAATTCCAAAGAATGTTGTTTTAATCAGTGATTCAGTATTTTGGGATTGCCCTGAAATCACTCATGTTGAAATATCGGATAACGTTACTGACATCGGAGATCAAGCGTTTGCTGATTGCATTAACTTGCGTAGCATATACTTTTCAAAAAATATGTCCTATATTGCAACTCGCGCATTCATTCGCTGTTCTTCTATCACTGAATTAACAATTCCCGATAATATAGTTACTATTGGTGAAGGTGCTTTCTTTAACTGCATTAATTTAGCGGTTCTAAATTTGCCTAGTTCAATACGAGACATAGAGTCTTATGCTTTTGGTAAATGCCACGCCTTAGTATCTGTATCCATTCCAGAGGGAGTCACAAGACTTCATAGTAATATATTTTTTCAGTGTTTCAATTTATATTCTATTACTTTGCCGTCCACTTTAAAATACATTGATGATAGAGAAATAGATATTACAGCAGCTACCACTATTACTGCCGACCATGATTATTGGTACCCTTTAGTAGCTCTGTTTCCTTGTGATTAATAAAAAAGCCCTTCTCGATACAGAATGGGCTTTAATATTTTTTATATAATACAGATATTATTTGGGTCTCATTTGCATTGCTTTTTCTGTTGCGGCATCAATACAATTCATTATTGCGTACCTCAAACCTCCTCGTTCTAGTGCTTCAACACCTACAATCGTCACTCCTCCCGGAGATGTTACCATATCTTTCATTTGACTAGGATTCATCCCTGATTCCATAAACAATTTTGCACTGCCTAGCAATGTTTGCGCTGCCAATCTATATGCAGTTACTCGAGGTAGCCCTTGCTTTACTGCAGCATCACTCATTGCTTCCAAAATCATTGCAACATAGGCCGGTCCCGCTCCACTAAACCCAGAAATTACATCCATCAATTCTTCGGCAATCCACTCTATTGTTCCGATAGCGGCAAACAATCCTCCCGCTAATGCCTTCTCTTCTTTCGTAAAATCCGTCGCTAATGAAAATGCGGCAGCTCCTTCACCAACCAAGGCCGGAGTATTTGGCATCACTCTTAATATTCTCACTGAGTTTGTCATTTCTTTTAAATCTTTAGTTGTAATTCCGGCGGCTATCGAAATCAGTGCTTTATCATTCATCACATCTTTCAAATCCGCTAACACTTCTGGGATATATTGAGGTTTTGTCGCTAGAATTATCACATCACTTTCGCTTACCACTTCTCGATTATTTACGCAGATCTCTACTCCCAATTCAATCATTTTATCAATTGCCAATTTCGAAATATCATATACACATACATCGGCAGGAGTCACTGCACCATTAGTTATTGCTCCTTTTATTATTGCCGCACCCATGTTTCCACATCCAATTAATCCTATCATAACTACTCTCCTTTACCAATTGTCTCTGTTCATAGTATTATCAACTTTATGTAAATTTAACCGAAGTTTTATCAGATACAGTTGTTACCAGAATCAGAGCTTCACCAGCTGTAGTTTATATAGTAGCAGAAGTTTCATCAGATACGATTGTTACAATAATCATAGCGCTCCCAACTATAATTTATGTAATGATATAAGTCTTATCAAATACAGTTGTTGCCATAACCAGCTCTCCGTCAGCTGTAGTTTATGTAGTTGCAGAAGTTTCATTAGATACAGTTATAACCAATGCTTCTTCTGCGATACCATTAAATATTAGAAACAAATAGCCTTTGAATAATCTATCATTAATACTTTTATAGTTATTTCATTATCTATTTAATGTTACTATATGAAGAGCTAGAAGGATATTCAATTCTTCTAACTTTCGTTTTGTAAAAAAAAGTTTCAAATATATAAGCTATACTTTGTATATTTGCATAACTATATTTTATTCTGCTATTTTAAGTCCTGCAACATTGGCAAGCTCTATTATAGTTTGCTTAGAAATTTTCTTCCCTCTATAATCTATTAGATCTTCCATACTTCCAGTAAATATATCTGCAGGAACATATTTTTTCAAAATAATTTGCTCTTCGTTTACGAAAATTTCTAATGAATCTTTTATATTTATATCCAAATTTCTTCTTAATTCTATAGGCAGAACTACTCTTCCTAATTCATCAACTTTTCTTACAATTCCTGTATGTTTCATAAATCTCTCTCCTCAACCCATTGGTAATTTCTGGTCACATTAGATGATAACTTTTTTTTCACATATTGTCAATCCATTTTTGTAAAAAATTTGGAAATTTTAATTTATTTTGTAGATTTGTAATATATTACACAAAACAAAATACAAAAGAAGTAAATTTCAATTAGTTATTTTTAGCTGCAGTTACGCATATATTTATAGGACAAGCCGCCAAAAAATGACCTTACAATAAACACTGAAAGGAAGGATTCACTTATGCTAAATTACTTATGGAGTTTTATGTGTATATTTTCTGTAGTTATTGCAATGGCAACAAATAAAATGAATGCTGTCACAACAGAAATGCTCAATTCCAGTGTTACGGCAGTGAAAATCTGTTTTGATACCACCGGAATCTTATGCATGTGGATGGGCATCATGTATATTGCAGAAAAATCAGGCCTAGTCAATGCACTCTCAAAAAAAATGACTCCTCTATTAAACTTTTTATTTCCGGATGTTCCCAAAAATCATCCCGCAAGAAAATACATAGCAACAAACATGATCGCAAATTTTTTAGGCCTAGGATGGGCAGCAACCCCACCTGGACTTTTAGCCATGGTTGAACTTCAAAAGTTAAACAAAAATAAGTCTCGTGCCACCAACGCCATGTGTATGTTTCTTATTATAAATATTTCATCAATTCAGCTAATTCCTATAACTATGGTTTCATATAGAAACGGATATGGCTCTGCTAATTCTACAGAAATTGTAGCACCTGCAATTATTGCCACACTCGTCTCTACAATCGTTGCAATAGCCTTTGCTAAATTTATGCATACAAAGGAGAACTAATCTATGTCAATTTTAATGCATATATCAGATTACATAATTCCTAGCGTCTGTATTTTTATTATTTCATATGGTCTTTTCAAAAAAGTTGACGTATTTGAAGTTTTTATAGAAGGAGCCACAGAAGGATTAAATGTAGCTATCAAAATTTTACCCACACTAATCGCATTACTCGTTGCAGTTGGAATGCTTAGATCCTCTGGAGTACTTGATGGCATCGTAAAAATTTTATCGCCAATCATTACATCATTTACAGATTTTCCACCGGAAGTAGTGCCAATCGCCCTAATGCGAACTGTATCTTCTTCCGCTTCTACTGGATTAATTTTAGACATTTTTAAAAACTATGGTCCAGATTCATTTATGGGCAGACTGGTCTCTATAATGTTTGCTTGCACAGAAACAATTTTTTACACAATGAGCGTATACTTTATGACAATCAATATTAAAGATACCAGATATACTCTGTCCGGTTCTCTACTAGCCACACTTGCCGGCATCATTGCATCATATTTAATAACAGTCTCTTTATTTGGTATATAGTCCCTTTCTTATGAGGGACTTTTTTACAATCTCTGTTGCAATTCTCTAATGATAGAAGCAACCTCTTCGTATACATCTTCTTTGGCAATCAATTTTTTTATAGATTTGTCTCTTGTTACTATTTCTACATTGCCATTTTTTAAATTCTTCTCTCCCAAAACAATTCTCACTGGCACTCCCAGCAAATCCGCATCTGCAAATTGAACTCCCGGTGCAGCACCTCTATCATCAAAAATTACTTCAAATTTTTGACTAAGTTTTCCATATATTTCTGCCCCAATTACATTGATATCCATAGTTTTAGACTTCAAGGCACATATATGAACTTGCCATGGAGCAATACTAATTGGCCAAATTGGACCATAATCATCATGATGCGCTTCTATCGCTGATGCTATCAACCGACCTACTCCAATTCCATAGCAACCCATGATAGGAGTCTTAGATTTTCCATCCTGATCTACATATGTCATCTTCATAACATCAGTATACTTAGTTCCCAATTTAAAAATATTGCCGACTTCTATACCTCGCTTAAATGTTAATTTTCCATTGCAATTTGGACAGCATTGCCCCTCTTTAACTTCTGCAACATCCACATATTCAATCGCGGACAAATCTCTATTCATATTCAGCCCACTATAGTGATAATCTGCTTCATTACCTCCACAAATTAAATTAGTTTCATCTTTAAGCGATTTATCATAGATCACTGTAACTTTATCTGTATTCATTTTATATGGTCCAATAAAACCAAATGCCAAATCGCAATTTTCATAATCTTCATAAGGAGTAATAGCGGCCTTAACAATTTTTTGTACCTTTGCAATGTTCACCTGCAAATCTCCTCGTATAAAGATCACTAGTGGCTCACTTTTATCTTGTACATTATATACTGCAGCCTTCAAAGTATGTTCTTCAGAAACCCCAAAGTACTTTGCAATATCTGCAATAGTATTCATCTTGGGAGTGTGTATTTTCTCTATCGCCTTTTCTTCTTTCATAACTGCAGCTAATTTTCCTGTCGCAACTTCCATGTTAGACATATACCCGCAGGTATCACACACCACAATTGTGTCTTCACCTATGTCAGCAAGTAGCATAAACTCATGGGATACGTTTCCTCCCATCATTCCACTATCAGATTCCACACACACTACTTCAGGAACTCCAGTTCTTCTATAAATTTCATTATATGCTTTCAAACATTTGTCATAATACGCATCTAAATCTTCATTAGAAGTATGAAATGAATATGCGTCTTTCATTGTAAACTCACGAACACGAATAAGTCCGCCTCTTGAGCGAGCCTCATCTCTAAATTTAGTTTGAATCTGATAAATCATAAACGGATATTGAGTATAAGATTTTGCTTCGCTTCTTGCCAAATGCACTGCAGCTTCTTCATGTGTCATACCCAATACTAGGTCTTTATCAGTTCTATCTTTCATTCTTAAAAGCTCAGAACCTACACTTTCAAATCTGCCTGATTCTTGCCATAATTCTCCAGGAAGCACAACAGGAAATATTACTTCTTGACCATCAATTTTATTCATCTCTTCACGAATTATCTTTTCTATATTAACTTTAACTTTTTGAGCTGGTAATAGCATGGTGAAAAGACCATTAGCCACTTGTCTTATATAACCTCCTCTAAGTAAAAAAATATGACTTATACTTTTTGCTTCTTGAGGCTTTTCTTTAAATCTTTCGCCTAAAAGTTTACTTAATAACATTTCTTTAATCCTTCCTTATCTAAATAGCTGTTATCACAATTATAGCCAGAATTACTAATCTTTCATAATAGCTTCTTCTAAAGTTACTGCTTCTTCTGCCGAAAGTCTATATTTACATTTTCCATTAACTATAGGCTTCGCATAAGTATAAGAACCATCGCGGGAGTAAATTCCGTTCAGTATAACCCCATCATTTTGATCATCTAGCAATGCGATTACAAACGATAAATCCGAACCTACATCTGCAATGGCTTTATACCTAGTAACACTAACTTTTCTGCAAGTAGTTTTAAACTTTTCTCTTAACTCTTCTATCACCTGCTTTATAAGCAGAGTTTCATTTTTTGTAATTTTTACATCTTCAGCATAACTTTCTAGCAGTTCTTCCATATCCAAATTATTAGGCTTCATAAATTTTTTGTACTGTTGTTGAATTGAGTCCAATTTAGCGGTTAGAAAAATTAAGAAAACCAAAAAAATTATTTGTAGTATAATCAGAATATAAATTACTATATTAATTTCCTGTAATATTTGCATATTTATTCCTCAAAATTTATTGTATTACCCCTAAAATTCTTTCCAAATCCTCATCATTATAATACTCAATTTCTATTCTGCCCTTATCTTTTAACTTTGTTAAAGTAACCTTAGTATTAAAAGTTACCCTCAATTTATCCTCAATATTTTTATAAAAAACATCCATTACTTTTTTTTCTGTTTTTACCTTAGGTGTTTTTAATTTTTTCACATATTCTTCAATATCTCTAACTGACCATTTATTTGCTATCGCTTTTCTCGTTACATTTATTTTATCCGCATCACTTTCCACTCTCAAAATAGCCTTTGCTGCACCAAAATTAATTTTTTTCTCACGAATGCTTTCCTTAATTTCCTCTGGTAATTCATTTAATCGTATAAAATTTGTTACAGATACTCTATTGATGCTCAAAGCTTCTGCCACTTTTTCATGGGTCAATTTATACTTTTTGGTTAAAATATATAAAGCTTCTCCTATTTCTACAGCATTTAAATCTTGTCGTTGGATATTTTCTATAAGAGAAATTTCTAGTATTTCTTCCTCAGTTTTTGGCGGTATAACACGTACTAAAATCTCTTTTAAATCCGCTGCCTTAACTGCACGATATCTCCTTTCACCAGCTATTATTTGATATTTATCATCAACTTTTTGAACCAAAATAGGTGTTAATAAACCATGTCTTATAATTGAGTTCTTTAGTTCCTCTATTTCTTGCTCATTAAACAATTTTCGTGGTTGATTTTTATTTAATATAATATCTGTTATACTGACTATTCTTGTCTCTGTAGATTCACTACTCTCCAAGTGTACTTCCTGTTCAGAAAATAAAGTTTTCAAGCCTTTCCCTAATGCTGCAGTTTTCATAAACATATCCCCTTAGTACATTTTATATACCCCTTAATTAAACGTTCAAGCATTTTCAAACATTTTTATTCTTTCTTTCACTTCTTCTGCCAAAGCTAGATATTGCTGTGCCCCCTTAGAGGAGACCGCATATTTAATACACGACAAGCCATAACTTGGTGCCTCACAAAGCTTAATACTTCTATTAATTTTTGTTTCAAAGGGAATATTCTTAAAATACCCTTCAACTTCACTAATTACTGCATTTGATAAATTAGTTCTACAATCATACATGGTAAACAAAATACCTATAATACTCAAATTTTTATTGGTATTTTCCTTAACTAATCTAAATGTGCGCATCACTTGTGTTAAGCCTTCTAATGCATAATATTCACACTGCATAGGAATTAATATAAAATCCGATGCATTTAAAGCGTTTATATTTAAGATATTTACCCCTGGTGAGCAATCAATTAGGCAATAATCATAATATTTTAAAATTGATTTCATTTTATTTTTTAATATTTGATCTTTATTAGGTAAATTTATAAATTCTATATCAAGACCAGCTAGATTATAATCTCCAGCGATAATATCAACGGATTCGCCTTCAGCTTTTAAAATTGCATCCTCAATATCGATATTGTCTGTCAATACATCATATAATGTATATTTTACCTGAAATTTATTAACACCTAATCCACTACTAGAATTTCCCTGTGGATCTATATCTATCATCAATACTCTTGCATCAACAGCCAGCGCTGCCGCCAAATTCATTACTGTCGTGGTTTTTCCCACACCTCCTTTTTGGTTGACAACCGAAATAACTTTTCTCATAAAACACCTCCTTGATCTCTCATCATTAAAGTGACGGGGTTGATAGTTAATCTATCCCCATAGTCCTACGGTTCTTAATATATTATTATAGCAATAATGAATATATTTTAGTATGCCATATTTTTTATTAATTTAAACAAATTAAAAATATTTTAAAACATACTTTAAAATAAATCGGATTTATTATATACTAGCTTAAAATCTTATTAAATTCAAAGGAGAAAAATATGATTAGTGCAATTGTTGGAGGAAACTGGGGCGACGAAGGTAAGGGGAAAATTACGGACCTTTTAGCCAAAGATGCAGATATTATTATTCGTTTTCAAGGAGGAGCAAATGCTGGACATACTATAATCAATGAATATGGCAAGTTTGCTCTTCACTTACTTCCTTCTGGGGTTTTTAGAGAAAATGCTATCAATATAATTGGTCAGGGAGTTGCATTAAATTTGCCGCAGCTTTTCAAAGAACTAGACAACTTACTCGAACGAGGAGTTCCAAGACCTAATATAAAAATATCGGATAGGGCTCAAATCGTTATGCCTTATCACGTCTTATTTGATCAACTAGAAGAAGAACGCCTTGGCAGCAATAGCTTTGGTTCTACTAAATCGGGAATTGCACCATTTTACGCTGATAAAGCATTAAAAATTGGTATTCAAGTCTGCGAGCTATATGATGATGAAATTTTAATGTCACGATTAACTAAAGTTTGTGAATCTAAAAATGCTACTATCACATCGCTCTATCATGGGCATACGCAACTTAATCCAATTCAACTTTTTAATGAGCTTATAAGCTATCGCGAACGTCTAAAACCTATGGTAGACAACATCGTCTATTTCTTGGATGATGCCATTAAGCAAAACAAAAACATTTTATTAGAAGGTCAATTAGGTGCCTTAAAAGATACTGATAATGGGATATATCCTTTTGTTACATCATCATCTCCTCTTGCTGGCTTTGCGACAGTAGGAGCAGGTATTCCACCTCATGCTATACAAAAAGTAGTTACTGTTGTGAAAGCATATTCTTCTGCAGTAGGAGCAGGTGCATTTGTAAGTGAAATTTTTGGTGATGAAGCCGAAACGCTCAGACAACTTGGAGGAGATGCTGGAGAATATGGTGCCACAACCGGTCGACCTAGACGAATGGGCTATTTTGACTGCGTTGCAACCAGATATGGATGTATATTGCAAGGCACTACCGATGTTGCATTTTCACTGATAGACGTTCTTTCCTATCTAGATGAAATTCCTGTATGTGTCGCCTACGAAATTGATGGTGAAATCACTACTATTTTTCCAGATTCTGTTAAACTCTCTCGAGCAAAGCCTGTTATCCAAAAAGTAAAAGGTTTTAAGACAAATATATTAGGCGTTAAAAATTATGACGAACTACCTCAAGAAGCAAAAGACTATATAAAATTTATCGAAGATAAAATAGGCTTTCCTATTACAATGATTTCTACAGGTCCTAAGCGAGAAGATATAATAATTTTATAAACATCAGGTCACGTATTACCGTGGCCTTTACTTTTCTGCTATAACGCGTAGTCTTCTATAATCTGCTATCCAGCTTCCACTTACAAATAATTCATTTCTCAAACTATTTTCCATACTCTTCAAAATATCTTCTCTTACATCTTCATTATACTGATTTATGGAATCAGAGAAAAACTGCAATACCCATTCTCTCAAACCAATTTCTCCATTAGGCAATATAGTAGGTCTATCAAAATCGTATACCGTTTTTATATTAAACTTAAACTTTTTTAATAATTTTATATGATTCGCTGCAGTTGGAAAATAAAATGGCAAACTAAATTTTTGTCCGTACTTTTTCAAAGCTTCACCATAAGCCTCAAAGATTTTCTCAATATTTCCATTAGCTCCAAATTCACATACTAATATGCCACCTTTTTGCAAATTTTTATAAATGTTTTTGTGCAATTTTTCTTGATCTAATATCCAATGCAATACAGCATTTGAAAAAATTACATCGAATTTATTTTTAAACTTCATATTAGTAGCGTCTATATTAAGAAATTTTATTTCTGGATACTTACTTTTAGCTCGCTCTAACATCTCTTTCGATAAATCAACACCTATAATATTTTTATATTTTTCAAATATTGTTGCAGTCAAATCCCCCGTACCACAACCTAAATCCAAAATCGATACATTTGCATCTGCAGGTAAAAATCCTACTAAATCTTTCCCATAATCAGCCACATAACTCTGACTATTATCATATAACTTACTATTCCATTCCATAAAACTAACTTTCCTTTACATCTGTTTTGGAGCTTTAATACCTAATAACCATAAAGCATTTTTAATCGTATACATTGTACTCACTACTAAAGCCAATCGTGCTTTTTTCAATTTCATATCATCTACCAAAATAGAATTATCATGATAAAATTTATTAAAGCATTTGGCCAAATTTACAGCATACCTTGCAATAACTGAAGGTTCATATTTTTCAGCAGCTTCAGTTATCATGCTATTGAATGCTCCTATTTGTTTCACCAATGCCACGCTTTGCTCATCTATAATCAAATCCACGCATATATTTTCTATATCCGAAATTGCCATACCACTCTTTCTCAATACACTGTTAGCTCTAGCATAAGTATATTGAACATATGGACCTGTTTCTCCATCAAAATTTAGCACTTTTTCCCAAGAAAATTGAATATCTTTAATAATGGTATTATACATATCGTCAAATATAATTGCACCTATTCCGACATCTTGCGCTACTTCTTCTTTATTCTCAAGATTAGGATTTTTCTCTTCTATAATTTCCTTAGTTTTCTTTACAGCTTCTGCTAATATCTCTTCTAGCAACAATACATTTCCAGATCTAGTCGAAAGAGACCCCGTTTCCATACTTACCATTCCAAAGGGTACATGAACCAAATCTACAGACCATGCATAACCCATTTTTTCAATCACCTTAAAGAACTGAGAAAAGTGTAAATTTTGAGCCAATGCTGTTACATAAATACATTTCTTAAAGTCATAAGTTTCTTTTCTATATAACGCTGCAGTAATATCTCTTGTTGCATACAAAGACGATCCATCTTTTTTGGTAATCAAGCATGGCGACATATTGTCCAATTCTATAATCTTCGCACCTTCACTAATTTTAGTGAGTTTTTTATCATCTAGCTCCTTTATAACTTTATCCATCTTATCATTATAAAAAGCTTCACCATTCAGGCTATCAAAACTTATATCAAGCATTTTATAAACTCTCTCAAACTCTTTGAGGCTTATTTCTTTAAACCATCTCCAAAGTGCCAATGCATTTGCATCACCTTGCTCCATTTTTGTAAAGTTTTCTCTTGCTAAATCTTCAAGAGAGGGATCGCTTTTAGCTTCATCATGAAATTTTACATAGATGCGCAATAACTCCTGTATCCCCTTTTGCTCTACATCTTCTTTGGTAGAATATTTTTCATAAGCAACAATCAACTTCCCAAATTGAGTTCCCCAGTCTCCCAAATGGTTAATCCCAATGCAATTATATCCAAGTGCTTCAAAAATTCGATATAAACTATTGCCAATTACTGTTGATCGCAAATGCCCGATGTGAAATGGTTTTGCTATATTAGGAGAAGAATAGTCAATTACTATATTCCCTTTATCTTTTTTAGCAGCAAATCCATAGCCATCTTTTTCTGCCAATACTTTGTCTAGTACAGCTTGAACCACAACCGTCTTATCCACATAAAAATTTATATACGCATTAACATTTTCTACTCTTTCTATAAACTGTGGCTTTACAATTTTTTCTGTCAACTCTGAAGCTATTACATTTGGTGATTTCTTTAATATCTTCGCAAATCTAAAGCAAGGAAAAGCAAAGTCTCCCATATCTCTATTAGATGGCACCTCGATAAGTTCCTCAGCTTCTACAGCGCTAATTCCTGTGATTTTAGCTAGCACTGCTGCTAATTGCATTTTATAATCTTCCATGATTTTCCTCCGTTCTTATTATAATGGATTTTTAGCTGGCTCTCCCGCCTTACGAGGATATTTTTTATTAGTAAATCCAACTTTTTTGATAACTGCTATTTTATGAACGATGTCTGTTGCTGGAATTGGAACATCCACTACTCGTTCTAGTTCTCCTCCCAAAATTTTTATTGCATTAGTAGCCTGAGCCACTTCTTCATCTAATTTTTGTCCTTTTAAGGCAATGAAATAGCCTCCTGTACGCACAAATGGCAAAGCATATTCGCTCAATGTTGCTAAATTTGAAACTGCTCTTGGGCTACAAATATCAAATTTTTCTCTATATTGTACATCTTTAGCGATATCTTCTGCACGCCCATGAACTGTCACAACGTGTTTCAATTTTAAGGTTTCTATCACAGCATCTAAAAATGTTAATCGTTTTTTCAACGAATCTACTAATACAATATTAAGATGAGGATAGGCTATTTTTAACACTAGCCCTGGAAATCCTGCTCCTGTACCTACATCTACTAAATTTTTATATTTTAATAAATCTACTGCCATATTTACAGACAACGAATCTAAAAAATGCTTTGTAATGATTTCATCCTCTTTAGTTATTGCAGTCAAATTTAGCTTTTGATTCCACTCCAATAGCAAATCTTTATATTGCAGCAATTGTTGTATCTGCAGCTCTTGCAATTCCACTCCCAATTCCGCTGACTTCTCTTTAAGAAACTGATGCATCATTTGCCCTCTCAGTTCTCTTTAACTGCTCCATATATACCAGCATCACACTTATATCTGCCGGAGATACACCAGAAATTCTACTTGCAGCTCCTATAGACTTAGGTTTAATCTCTAGTAATTTTTGCCTAGCCTCAATTCTCAAACTCTTAATGTCTTCATATTTTAAATTTTCTGGAATTAATTTTTTCTCCAATTTTTTGAATTGATCTACCTGTATCAATTGCCGTTTAATATAACCTTCATACTTAAGCGTTATTTCGATTTGCTCTATAATTTCGTCAGATAACTCTGGTCCATCCAAATTTACTGCCGCAAAATCTTTATAATCAAGCTCGGGGCGCTTTAATAATTCATGCAAGGACATTCCACTAGTCAGTGGCGTACTGCCTTTTGCCATCAAAATACTTTGAACTGTTGCAGTTGTCCCTACAAATACCTTCTTAATGCGTTCAATTTCAGCTTCTATTACCTCTTGCTTATCCAAAAATTTTGCGTATATATCATCTGGTACCAACCCTATATCATGCCCTTTTGTCATAAGTCTAATATCAGCATTGTCTTGTCTCAAAAGCAATCTGTACTCCGCGCGAGAAGTTAGCATTCTGTATGGTTCATTAGTTCCTTTTATAACCAAATCATCAATTAAAACGCCAATATAGCCTTCTGCTCTATCAATAATTAACGGCTCTTTTGCATCAATTTTTAATGCTGCATTAATTCCTGCAACTAATCCCTGTGCAGCAGCTTCTTCATACCCAGAGCTTCCATTAATTTGCCCTGCAAAAAACAACCCCGATATAACTTTATTTTCCAACGAATGCAATAGCGACGTAGGATTAATGCAATCATATTCAATAGCATATCCTCCACGAATCACTTCCACATTCTCCAATCCTCTCACGGAACGCAACATCTGAATTTGCACTTCCTCTGGCAAAGATGAGCTCATTCCCTGAACATACATTTCGTTGGTCTCCACACCCTCAGGCTCAATAAATATCTGATGTCGAGATTTATCTGCAAATCTAACAACCTTATCTTCAATCGAAGGGCAATATCTAGGACCCACTCCTTCTATCTTACCTCCATATAACGGAGAGCGATCCAAGTTATCTCTAATAATTTGATGCGTCTGCTCGTTTGTATAAGTCAAAAAGCATTGTATCTGATTTTTTTTAATACTAGCTGCAGAATTAGAAAACGAAAATGGTACAACTTTGCTATCACCCAATTGCGCTTCCATTGCAGTAAAATCTATAGTTCTCTTATCAACTCTAGCGGGTGTACCAGTTTTAAACCTTCTAAGAGTAATTCCATTATCCAATAATGAATTTGATAAAACTTGTGAACTTTTTAAACCATCAGGGCCTGCATTTTCTGCAAACTCACCAATGAAAATTTTCGACTTCAAGTATGTTCCAGTACAAACAACGACTGCTTTTGCATAATAAATTGCACCAGTAATCGTCCGTACCCCCATAACTCTCGCATTTTCTATAAGAATATCTGATACTTCTTGCTGTTTTATCGTCAAATTCGTTTCGGCATCCAAAACCTTCAACATTGCTTTATGATATTCTACTTTATCAGCTTGAGCTCTAAGTGAATGAACAGCTGGTCCTTTAGAAGTGTTCAACATTTTAGACTGAATATAGGTTTTATCAATATTTTTACCCATTTCTCCGCCTAACGCATCAATTTCTTTGACTAGGTGTCCTTTTGATGTTCCGCCAATATTAGGATTGCACGGCATCTTTGCAATTGCTTCAATATTCAAACAAAATATAACAGTTTTTTTGCCAAGGCGAGCCAAACTTAGTGCAGCTTCACACCCCGCATGACCACCTCCAATAACGATGGCATCCACATAATTTGCGATATAATCCATTTTTTTCACTTCTTTCTAAACAATATAAATAGATTATTTCCCAAGACAGAACCTTTCAAACAACCCATTAATAATTTCTTCTTTAACTTCCTCTCCAATAATCATTCCTAAATGAGAATAAGCATCTTGTAAATCAATTGCTAAAAAATCTACTGAAAATCCAGCGTTAATAGCATCTTCAACTTTTTCAAGAGCTTCTATTGCGCATGATAAAGCAGTTTTTTGCCTTATATTAGAAATCACTGCCGTCCCCATTGTTAAATTTTGTACTACAGCCGCTTTCATTGCAGCTTTTAGTTCATCTATCCCTTCACCAGTTGTTGCAGAAATAAATATCTTATCATCATCACTATACTTATCTACACAATCAATTTTATTAACAACAAATAGTGTATTTCGATTTTTTAACATAGTCATAAGATCTACTTCTTCGATCGAAATTTTTTCTGTTGCATCTAACAACATAATAACTAAATCTGATTTTTCTATTGCCTCCTTTGATCTTTCTACGCCAATACGTTCTACAGCATCTGCAGTATCTCTGATACCTGCTGTATCCTGCAAAATAAACGGTACTCCTTCCACACTAAAATGTTCTGAGACTATATCTCTTGTAGTTCCAGCTATATTAGTTACAATTGCTTTATCTTCTTCTAGCAAAGCATTCAGTAGTGAGGATTTACCTACATTAGGTCTTCCTACAATAGTAACTACAGCCCCTTCTCGAATAATTTTACCAGTTGCGGCTGTCTCTAATATTGCCTTCAAATCTGCAATCAACCTAGTGATATCCTCTTCAAATCCATCCGATATCAACTCCGCTTCATCATATTCTGGATAATCAATCGAAACTTCAATTCTTGCAATAATTTCTAACAATATATTTTGATATTTTTTTATATTTTTAGACAAATTACCCATAAGTTGACTAGTTGCTTGTGCTAAACTTAAATTTGTTTTGGCAGAAATTATATCCATAATTGCCTCTACTTGAGATAAATCTATTCTTCCATTTAGGAATGCTCTTTTGGTGAACTCGCCTGCTGTCGCAAGACGGGCTCCATTCACCAATAACAATTCCAATACTCTATTTAAAACAACATATCCACCATGGCAATTAACTTCTACAATATCTTCGCGTGTAAAAGTTTTTGGTGCTTTCATTAACATAACCAAAACTTCATCAATGATAAGCCCGTCACTTACTATATAACCATAATGAATCGTGTGACTTTTTTTATTATTTAAATTTTTAGTAAAAATTTTGTTAACAATGCTAATAGCAGAACTGCCACTAACTCTTATAACTCCAATTCCACCCTGACCAACAGGAGTAGAGATTGCAGCTATTGTATCAAAAAACATATAAATCTCCTACTTTTTCTTTCCAGGCTGACTTCTTTCTTTTCGCTCTTTAGGAGCTGCTGGTTTTTCTGGTTTTTCTATTTTTGTTTTTACTCCTTCTTCAGCGATTTCTGCTTTTTTAGCAGTTGATTTTTCTTGTATCGCTTTTGTTGACGACTTTTTTTGACCCTGATTTGGTTTTTTCTTTTTATTACTTCTCTTCGCAGCTAAAGCAGCTCGCTCGGCCTTTCTTTCAGCCTCTAACCGCGCTTCCAACTCTGCCTCTTCTTTTTTAACAATCTTTGCAACAAAAACCTGTTGTCCCATCATGATCAAATTACCAGCAATCCAATAAAGAGCCAAACCATAAGGTACAGTATATGAGATAGAACCCATCATAATAGGCATAATGATATTCATAGTTTTCATCATACCTTCAGCTTGATTTGGTTGCCCATTCGCATTTTTATTTGCAGCTGGTTGAGATTGAGACATAGAAATCTTTGAGAAAATAAACGTTGATGCACCAGCAAGTAAAGGAATAATAAATGCAAAATAATTTCCTGATGCTACAATTTGACTAGGTGAATCCACAAGGTTAAAAATAAAATATTCATAATCTATTTTTTGATTTATCAACGCCGCTATTGTATCATTAAGTTCTGGTATTTTTTCGAGTAATACATTCCAATGCTGAGTCGTAAAATTAGCAATGGTATCACCTAAATTTGCAGCGCCCTCCATTTTATCTAGTTCTAACTGAGCCGTTGCACTTAAGGGAAGTTGTTGGATAACTTCTGCAATAACCGTAGCTGAATTGTTAATTGTACTTTCAATTGCTGCAGCAAGTTGTTGATATAATTCATACAGCTTGGTAATGTGCTTACTTGGAGCTCTAAGTACAGCATACAATGCATAAATCAATGGCAATTGAATTAATAAAGGCAAACAACCTGCCCACGGATTTATGTTGTATTTTTTATATAAAGCCTGCATTTCTTGAGATTGAGCCAATTGCGACTGTTGATCTTTACGACCGGCATATTTTTGTTGAATCTTTTGCATTTCTGGTTGAATTTTACTCATGCCTCTTGTAGTTCTTTGTTGTTTAATTTGTAGAGGAGTAAGTAGTAACCTAGTAAAAAACGTAAATAAAATAATAGCAATACCAAGAGTCCCCACTGGCGTTAAGACAGCAACAAAGTTAAAAATTATGTTAAAAATCTCTCCAAAAAAATTACTTATAAAATCCATCGTCTCCTCCTATTTCTTTTTCTCTGGTACTGGATCAAATCCACCTTTACAAAATGGGTTACATCGTAAGATTCTAAATGTTCCAAGTAATCCTCCCTTAAAAAACCCATGTATTTGTATTGCCTCATAAGTATAGCTAGAACAAGTAGGATAAAATCTACATCTAGGACCTAAGTGTGGCGAAATACATTTTTGATAAAATCTAATTAAAAATAAAGCAAGTTTTTTCATAACAGCCCCTGTCTTTTTAAAAGCTTATAAAGAGAATTTTTAATTTCATAAAAATTTTTAGTTGAAGAGGCCTCTCTTGCAATAATTACAATATCAAAACCAACTAAAACTAAATTTTCTTCATTCAGTCTAAAATTTTCTCGTATTAAACGAGTTACACGACTTCTTGTTACACTATTACCTACTTTTTTACTAACTGAAATACCAAGCCTATTACATTGCACATTGTTTTTAAATTTATATAATACAAGTTCTTTGTTAGCATAAGATTTTCCCTTAGCATATACTTTTTTAAACTCAGTATTTTTTCTTAATTTTTCTGTCGTTTTCATTGTGCTCCTATATGAAACAAGACCGCACAAAGCGGTCTCATTTTTACGCTGATAATTTTTTTCTACCTTTTGCTCTTCTTCTTGCTAATACAGCACGTCCCGACGTAGTTCTCATTCTTTTTCTAAAACCATGTTCTCTACTACGTTGACGTTTTTTAGGTTGAAATGTCATTTTCATATAAAAATTTAAGGCAACCGCCCTAGATTATTGTTTCTAGGAAGATCTACCTTTTCCTCCTTTCACAAATCAATCAATATGCAAAAAATAATACACACTCATTGAGTATAAGCAATACATTTCAATAAGTCAAGTATATTTTCTCAAAAAATCTTTTATGTAAACAGAAATTTTGCCATAAAATGTCAAATCATTTTATATTTTGCAAATATTTTATTAAAACTAGTAAATATTTTTTATAAAACATTTTAATTTTATCAGTTCTGCCAATCAATAAATTTGTTTAAACAATCCACAAATTGGCAATACTTTTATACGTTAGTGAATAACTTTATAATAGTAAATTTTAGAAAGGAGGAACCAATTGAGTTTTAATGAAAAATGGAACTCGATACTTAAATTAGTAGAAATAGAAACATCATCTGTAAGCTTTAATACCTGGTTTAAACAAACAAAGTTATCTAATATTTCTGACGATACATTAACAATAACCGTAAAAGATGATTTATCCAAAAGTATACTAAGCACCAGATATTTTGATCTTATTCGAACAAGTGCTGTAACTGTTTTAGATAAAAAATATAATCTTGAATTTATTATAAAAGAATCCAATCCACTATCAATAACTAAAATTGCCACCAATCGCATCGCTATCCAAGATCCACTTAATGCACCCTCTAATTTAAATCCAAAATATACCTTTAACTCATTTGTAGTTGGAAATAGTAATAGAATGGCTCATGCAGCAACAATGGCTGTTGCAAAAATGCCTGCTAAATCTTATAATCCATTATTTCTCTATGGAGGGGTTGGACTGGGTAAAACACATCTTATGCAATCAATAGCACACTTTACACTTAAGCATCATCCAAACTTAAAAGTACTATATACTTCTACAGAAAAATTTACTAATGAATTAATAAATTCAATTCGCGATGACCAAAATAATGCCTTCAGAAATAAATATAGAAATATAGATATATTACTAATAGATGATATTCAATTTATCGCCGGAAAAGAAAGAACACAAGAAGAATTTTTCCATACATTTAACACTCTTTATGAAGCCAATAAGCAAATTATCATATCTAGTGATCGTACACCAAAAGAAATAGAGTTTTTAGAATCTAGACTTCGCTCTAGATTTGAATGGGGATTAATAGCCGATTTACAACCCCCAGATTTAGAAACTCGCATAGCAATACTAAAAAAAAAAGCAGAAATGGAAAATATCACAATTGATTCGAATGTATTGCAATTTATAGCGGAAACCATTATTTCTAATATAAGAGAACTAGAAGGAGCTCTAAATCGAATTATAGCATTTTCATCATTGTCAAACGAAACTATAAATTTAGAACTTACTGAAGAAGCCTTAAAAGATACTATATTATCAAAAGAATCTATTTCCATAATCACTCCTTCCTATATTCAAAGTATTGTAGCCATGACCTATAATATTACTATTTCTGAACTTTTATCAAGTAAACGAGTAAGAACTATATCACGACCAAGGCAAATAGCAATGTATCTATGTAGAAAATTAACCAATTTGTCCCTCACAAAAATCGCTGAACAATTTGGAGGTAGAGATCACACCACCATTTTACATGGTTATGATAAAATAGCCAAAGAACTAGTTGAAGATGAACAACTCGCTTACTCCATCACCCAACTTGAACTCAAAATTCTTCATTCATAAAAAAGTTATCCACAGGCATAAAAAAGTTATCCACCAGATAAAGTGAATTTTCTTTCAAAATTGCCTTAAAAACCCCTAAATTGTACCCATACAAAAAAGTTATCCACAGGTTTTTTAAAGTTATCCACAAAGTTATCCACAGGCTAGATTGTTGCTTATCAAGGGCTAGACATAGTTATCCACAGATTTCGAAAGTTATCCACAGGCTGATTAATGATGTCATTTCATCACATAAACTCAATATTGTATGATTTTTCTTCAAAATTTCAAATTTATTTTCGTGTATTTTAACTATCAAAAAATTATTTTAAAATTTTCATTATATAATAATTTACCAAGAAATTGTCTTTTTTCGCATTCAAAATTGATAAATAGTGCACATATTTTTTTGAAAAAAAGTTATCCACAGGCATTTTGTATCTTATCCACAGGTAAGGCAAAAATTGTACCCATACAAAAAAGTTATCCACAGGTTTTTAAAGTTATCCACAAGTTATCCACAGAGTTATCCACAGGCTAGATCGTTGACTATCAAGGGCTAGACATAGTTATCCACAGATTTTCGCTTCCCCTATTACTACTAGTCAATAATATATATATAAAAAGGGAAAAAAATTCAGTTAGAAAAAGTTATCCACAAAACGATGAAAAAACGATGCAAAAACGATGCAAAAAAATTTATAATCCGAAAATTTATAACCGAAAGGAAATTAATAACAAAATGAAATTTATATGCAATCAAAATATTTTAGCACAAGCTATAAATATAGTTATCAAAGCCTGCGCCACAAGGAGTACAAACCCTTTACTAGAATGTATCTTAATTACCGCTACAAACACGACGCTAACGTTAATGGGCAACAATTTAGAAATGGGCATAGAAAAAACAATCGAGGGTGAAATTTTAGAAAATGGAAAAATAGCTATTGACGCAAAACTATTTTCTGAGATAATAAAGAAAATGCCACAAGGTGACATAAAAATGGCAACTATCAATGAAACTCAAATCACTATTACAAGTGGGAAATCTAGATTTACTTTACAAACTCTCGATACAAGTCATTTTCCAACTTTACCAGACGTATCTCTTAAGCAAAGTCTTACAATTAGTCAATTAGAATTAAAAAACTTAATAAAGCAAACCATTTTTTCTGTTGCTCAAGAAGAAAGTAGGCCTACACTAACCGGAGAAAAATTTGAAGTCGAAAATGGGCAACTGAGTTTAGTAGCTATAGATGGATTTAGGATAGCCTTTAGAACAATTTCTTTAAATAACAAAAATTTAAGTATTGAAAAAGTTATTCCTGCAAAAACATTAATGGAGATAACAAAAATTTTAAGTAACGAAAATAACGATGAAGTAACAATCTGTTTTGGTGAAAATCATATTTTATTTAATCTAATTGACACTACCATAGTATCTAGGCTACTGGAAGGTGAATTTTTAAGATACAAAGATATCTTCTCAAATGATTTTGAGACTAAGATCATAGTTAATCGTAATGAATTCTTGATGAGCATTGAAAGATCTGCACTTATGTCAAAAGAGGGCGGTAAAAACCCAATTAGATTTAATATTACTCAGGACACTCTCATAATCACTTCAAATACCGATATAGGAAATTCGTTAGAAGAGATAGACATTATACTAACAGGAATGCCTTTAAAAATTGCTTTTAACCCTCGATATCTCATCGATGCATTGAAAAATATTGAAGATGACGAAATATGTATAAACTTTTTATCTAAAACAGCTCCAGCTGTAATTATGCCTATTAACAGTGATAAATATAGGTATCTAGTATTACCCATTAGAGTTACTGATTAATCAAATAAACTGATCTTTAAAAGATTGAAGGAGAAATTATGAATACAATAAAAATTACTACTGAATTTATAAAATTAGACTCATTATTAAAATTTTCTGGACTTGTCGAAACAGGTGGTATAGCCAAAGCTGTTATTCAAAACGAATTAGTTAAAGTAAATAACACTATATGTATCCAACGAGGGAAAAAAATACGAGTGGGTGATATAATTGAATTTGACGGAAAGGTATTAAATATAATTTGACAAACATATGTATATTTCAACTTTAAGTTTAACCAATTTTAGAAATTATCAAAACTTAAGCTTATCTTTAAGCAAGGGTATAAATATCTTTTTTGGAGATAATGCCCAAGGTAAAACAAATGTATTAGAGGCTATTTATTTATGTGCTACAGCTCGCTCACATCGTACTACTTCCGAAAAAGAAGTTATTAAATGGGATAGTGAAAATGCATTAGTAAATCTTATGTTGACAAAACAATATTCTTTATCAACAATAGATTTTATAATTTCAAGAAGATATAAGTCTGTTTTAGTTAATAAGTTACCCATAAATAAATTAACCAAACTATTTGGAGTTTTAAATGTTGTATTTTTTGCACCTGAGAATTTAGATCTTATAAAAAAAAGTCCAAAGGATCGTAGACGCTTTATAGATATTGAATTATGTCAATTGGATAGTATGTATGTTAGCCAACTTAGTAGTTATCATAAAATTTTAAAACAACGTAATTGTTATTTAAAGCAAAATGTTGATAATATTAATTATGAATTTTTAGATATCTTAGATGAAAATCTTTACAAGTATGCAAAAAAAATTTTTTACAAAAGATCAGAGTTTATCAAAAATTTAAATACAAAAGCAGCGGCAATACACTTAGAACTCTCAGGTGGCAAAGAACATCTAAAACTAATATACGAACCTAATGTGGATATAAATATTTTTAAAAGTAGACTCAAATTTAATAGAGATAGGGATATAAGAACCAAAACTACAAATAGTGGACCACACAGGGATGATATTAATTTTTTGATTAATGATCATTCACTTAAACTTTTTGGTTCTCAAGGACAACAAAGAACTTGTATTTTAAGTATAAAATTCGCACAAATAGATATAATAACTGAGATAACAGGTGAGACCCCTATATTACTTTTGGACGATATTTTATCAGAACTCGATATAAATAGACAAAAATATTTATTTAAATATATCAATAATCTTCAAACTATGATAACATGTACAGGAGTTGATCCAAATTTATTTACTTGGAATGACAGTATAAAAGTATTTATTGTTGAAAAAGCAAATATAATTTGCAAAAATTAGAAAAACATGTTATAATACCATGATTATAAAAAAAATTATAAAAAATTTATAAAATTTCAAAGGAGTGAGATCTTTTTATGTCTAATAATATTTACGACGAAAGTCAAATCCAAATACTAGAGGGCTTAGAAGCCGTACGTAAAAGACCAGATATGTATATTGGGAGCACGTCAGCTAAAGGTCTTCACCACCTTGTTTACGAAATAGTAGATAACGCTGTTGATGAAGCTTTAGCAGGATTTTGTGATAAGGTTACTGTGACGATTCACAAAGACAATTCAATTTCTGTTTTAGATAATGGACGAGGAATTCCTGTTGGTATCCACAAAGATAAGGGAATTTCAGCAGCAGAAGTCGTCTTTACAATTCTACACGCTGGTGGAAAATTTGGAGGTGGTGGATATAAGGTTTCAGGAGGATTACACGGAGTAGGTGCTTCAGTTGTAAATGCTTTATCATCTTGGCTTATTTCCAGAGTTTATCAGCATGGGAAAATTTATGAACAAAAATTTAAAAAAGGTCATGTTGTAGAGTCCTTACATCCTATAGGGACTACAGATCAAACTGGGACATTTGTTCATTTTCTTCCTGACGAAACAATTTTTGAAGAAACCGTATATGACTTTGCAATTTTAAAAAAGCGTTTTCAAGAAACTGCTTTTTTAACTAAGGGGCTTAAAATAAAATTAATAGATGAACGGGTTGAACCTAAATTAGAGAAGATATTTCATTACGAGGGTGGTGTATCGGAGTTTGTTTTGTTTTTGAATAAAAATAAAACTCCAATTTACGAAAACATTTTTTATTGCGAAGGAGAAAAAGATGATGTTTCGATAGAAGTGGCTTTTTGTCATAATGATGGCTATAACGAGAACATATTTAGTTTCGCTAATAACATAAATACTATAGAGGGGGGGACACATTTATCAGGATTTAAAAATGCGCTTACAAAAACTGTAAACGATTATGCAAAAAAAATGAAAATTTTAAAAGATAATGACAAAAGTTTATCTGGTGAAGACATAAGAGAAGGCATTACAGGGGTAATTAGTATAAAAATCAGTGAACCTAAATTTGAAGGTCAAACTAAGACTAAACTAGTCAACACAAATGTAAGGACTATTGTAGATAACATTGTTTCTGAAAAATTTATGATATTTTTGGAACAAAATCCTACGATAGCAAAAATCATTATTCAAAAAGCCACTATGGCATCACATGCAAGAGATGCGGCTAGAAAAGCTCGTGATTTAACCCGAAGAAAAAATGTTTTAGAAAATTCAACGTTACCTGGTAAGCTTGCTGATTGCTCAGAACGCGATCCTAAAAAATGTGAAATATATATCGTTGAGGGAGACTCAGCAGGAGGATCTGCTAAAAGCGCACGATCACGACAAAATCAAGCTATATTACCATTGCGAGGTAAAATCCTAAATGTGGAAAAAGCAAGATTAGATAAAATGCTCGCAAGCGAAGAAATTAGAAATATGATTACGGCCTTTGGAGCAGGCATCAATGAAGATTTAAATATTGAGAAATTAAGATATCATAAAATTATTTTGATGACCGATGCAGATGTCGATGGTGCTCATATTAGAACATTACTTCTTACGTTCTTCTATAGATTTTATAGAGAATTGATTACTGGAGGATTTATTTATATCGCACAGCCTCCACTATATCTCGTAGAAAAAAATAAAAAAAAGCACTATGCGTATAATGATCGTGAATTAGAATTGATTTTGACAGAAATTGGTAGAAACGGAATAACACGTATGCAACGCTATAAGGGATTAGGAGAGATGAATCCTGATCAATTATGGGATACAACTATGAATCCCGCAACCAGAACCTTGGTTAAAGTTAATATTGAAGATGCCGTTGAAGCTGATGAAATTTTTACGGCTCTTATGGGAGATAAAGTCGAGCCACGAAGAGAATTTATTAAAGAATATGCAAAATTAGTAAAGAACTTAGATATCTAAGTTGGAAATGGAGGTGAAAAATGAAAAATACAGAATTTGATAAAATTATTCCTGTTGATATTAAGGACGAAATGAAAAACTGTTATATCGATTATGCTATGAGCGTAATTGTTGCACGCGCATTACCAGATGTTAGGGATGGCTTAAAGCCAGTTCATAGACGAATTTTATATGCTATGGATGAACTTAATTTATCTCCTGATAAACAATATAGAAAATCGGCACGTATAGTAGGCGATACGATGGGTAAATACCATCCTCACGGAGATGCGTCCATATACGACGCCATGGTTAGATTGGCACAGAATTTTAATACTAGATATCCTCTAGTAGATGGACACGGAAATTTTGGTAATGTAGATGGTGATTCAGCTGCAGCAATGCGTTATACAGAGGCTAGAATGAGCAAGCTAACAATGTATATGCTAAGTGATATAGACAAAGAAACAGTTGATTTTAGACCTAATTTTGATGAATCTATAGAAGAACCTACTGTATTGCCAGCTAGATATCCTAACTTACTAGTAAATGGATCATCTGGGATAGCTGTAGGAATGGCAACCAATATTCCTCCTCACAATATGGGAGAAGTTATAGATGCTGTCATTAAAATAATTGACAACTATACTGGTGATAACGAGACTAATGAGAAAAAAGAAACTGAAATCGAAGACTTAATGGAGATTGTAGTAGGACCAGATTTTCCAACGGGAGGACAAATATTAGGGAGATATGGTATAGAACAAGCATATAGAACCGGTAAAGGCAAAGTAAAAATTCGAGCCAAGACTGAAATTGAAGAAATGTCAGCGGGTAAGACTGCAATCATCATTACAGAAATCCCTTATCAAGTAAATAAATCAAAGTTAATAGAGAAAATTGCCGAATTAGTCAAATTAAAAAAAGTTGATGGAATAACTGGAATAAGAGATGAATCAGATAGAGACGGTATGAGGATTGTAATTGAATTAAGGCGTGATGTAAATGCTAATATAATCTTAAATCAATTATATAAATTTAGCCAACTTCAAGATACATTTAGTATCAACATGCTTGCTTTAATTAATGGTGAACCTCACGTATTTAACTTAAAAGAAATGTTAGAAGCTTATCTGGATCATCAAAAACAAGTTATTACAAGACGAACAGAGTTTGAATTGGATAAGGCTCAAGCTAGAGCTCACATCATAGAAGGCTTTTTAATTGTTTTAGGTGCAGATAAAATAGATTTAGTTATAAATTTAATTAGAAATTCTAAAACAGTTGCTGAGGCAAAAGAGAAGTTGATGGAAAAAATTGGATTATCAGAAATTCAAGCACAAGCAATTATGGATATGAGACTGAGAGTATTAACGGGGTTAGAACATGACAAATTAACCCAGGAATTTAACGAGCTAAGGGATAAAATTGCTTATCTTAAATCATTGCTAGAACATGAAGATCAATTACTAAAAGTGATTAAAGAAGAGTTAATCGTCGTTCGTGAAAAATTTACTGATCCTAGAAGGTCGGAGCTTAGTTTATTAGATGATGAAATTGATATCGAAGACTTGATAGATGAAGAAGAGGTAGTCGTAACAATCACTCATTTTGGTTATATAAAAAGAATTCCTTTAGTTACCTACAAAGAACAAAAAAGAGGTGGTAGAGGTGTTATAGGGGTTAACACGATAGAAGAAGATTTTATAGAAAAATTATTTACAACTAGCAATTTAGATTTTATAATGTTTTTTACTAATAAAGGTCGTGCTTATAAAATTAAAGCGTATAAAATTCCTGAAGCTAGTAGAACTGCAAGAGGGCTTGCTATTGTAAATTTACTGCATCTAAATGTTGATGAAAAAATTAGTGCGGTATTTCCTGTAAAACAAAATGAGCATGAACGCTATCTTACAATGATAACCAAAAAGGGTTTAATTAAAAAAACCAACATCACTGCTTTTAATAATATCAAAAAAGGTGGAATAATTGCTCTTACCATGCAAGATGCTGACGAATTAGTAGGCGTATATGAAACAACCGATCAAGATAAAATTATCATTGCAACTAAAAAAGGTTTAGGTATAATGTTTGAGGGTAAGAATATTAGACCAACTGGTAGAACAGCAAAAGGTGTTAGAGCCATTAATCTTTCAAAAGAGGACTATGTAATTAGTGCGACTATTCCAAAAGAGGGTGAACAAATTCTTATTGCAACTAAAAATGGAATAGGCAAAAGAACCAGGATCGATGAGTTTAAATCTCAAAGAAGAGGCGGAAAAGGCCTTATTATTTACAAAGTGGATGACAAAACAGGTGATGTAGTTGCTATTACTTCTGTTTCAGATTCAAATGGACTTTTGATGATAACATCCGAAGGCGTGATTATAAGAATTAAAGTAAGTCAGATTTCAAGCTTAGGTAGATACGCTAAAGGGGTCAAGTTAATTAACTTAACCGATGGCATACACGTAGTATGTATGGAAAAAGTAGCCGAATTTATAGAAGAACCAGAAGAATTAGAAGAATTAGAGGAATTGGAGGAATTACAAGAAGAAGTCATCGAAAAATTACCAAATGAAATTTTAGATAATATAACAAATGAGTTAATAGAAGCTGAAATAGTAGTTGAAGTTTTAGAACCTCCAAAGGAGTAAGAATTTTATGAAAATACTGAGAAATTTTATGCTAACCTTAATAATAATTAATTGTGCATTAATTTGGTATTTAACAGAAATTTTATCTTTAGAAGATGTTATGGTAATTCATAATATCTTCAATGAAGTTCCTTCGTTTCATCAAATTCTCACTCAGCCAGTTACAGAAACTGCAATGAAAAATTATTCTGTTATGCAAGGAAATACCAATTTAGGTGAGTATAGTAATTTACAACTTGCTATAGACAATACTAAAACTAAGTCCCGTGCTGTTGTTATTGATAATAGTACAGGAGTTTGGGTACATAATACATTTGAACCTTATATTATTTTGAATAATAGTCAAGTCTTAGATTTTAAAAATTTTAATTCTGCTTATGCTTATGCTATTAAAAATAACAAAAACAGGATATATTATAAGGGTAATGAGAAAATTATATGGGAAAACAATTTTTCCTTCGAAAAAGATGTCTATCTTACAGTACCCCATATTAAACAAATGCCAGAGTTGCCTCGAGGCTGTGAAGTGACTTCTTTGGCAATGGTTTTAAATTATAACGATATAGATGTGGACAAGATGCACCTCGCATTAGAAATAAAAAAAGACTTAACTCAGTTTAAAAAAAATGAAAATGGTACAGTATTTTTTGGAAATCCAAACGATGGATTTGTAGGCGATATGTATAGCTTTAAAAATCACGGCCTAGGCGTATATCATGAACCTATATTTGACCTTGCATATAGTTATGTTGGAGATAGCGCAATAAATTTAACAGATACAAATTTTGAGCTTGTTTTACAGTTTATTACTCGTGGATATCCCGTGTGGGTTATTGCAAACACTGATTTCAAAAAATTGCCAAATAGTGATTTTGAAGTATGGGATACTCCAACAGGTCAGGTAGCAATAACATATAAGATGCATTCTGTTGTTATAACAGGGTTTAATGATAATTATATTTATATAAATGATCCGCTTTCTAGTTTTGCTAATCGGAGAATAAATTTAAAAAATTTTAAGGAGTCTTGGGAACAGATGGGAAGCCAAGCTATTGTAATTTTAGAGCAATAGAAAGGAAAATTCAAATGAAAAGAGCAATTTTACTATACAACCCTAAAGCTGGTAATAGAAAAATATTAAATCAAGTTGATTATATCACTGAGAAAATTCAGAAATTAGGTTATGTTTTAACGATTTATAGAAGTGAATTTAAAGGTGCAATAGAAAAACATATTTTAGATAAAGTTTTACCAGAAGATTTTGATTTAATTATGATATCTGGTGGTGATGGAACAATTAACGAATGCATTAACGGCATGATGAAAAAAAAGATCTATGCTCCTCTTGCAATTTTACCTTTAGGTACTGCGAATGATTTTGCAAATACGGCAATGATTCCTAATACGATAGACGATGCCATTAATTTGATAGCAAAAGGTGAGCTGAGATTTGTTGATATCGGACAGGTAAACGATAAATATTTTATCAATGTTTGCAATATGGGACTTTTTAGCGGGGTATCTCATGAGATAGATCTAGTACTGAAGAAAAACTTGGGAAAAATTGCCTATTATGTTAAAGGCATAGAAGAGCTTCAAAACTATGATGCGATGGACTTAATAATTGAGCATGATAATAAAGTTTTAACCAATAAATATGTACTAGTGTTAATTTTTAACGGTAAAGGTGCAGGTGGATTTAGCAAAATGGCAAAGGATGCGGATATCGAAGATGGGTATTTCGATTTGGTAGGGATAAAAGAAGTGGATTTTTTTGATGTGCCATTGCTATTTCTCAAAGTATTGCAAGGTGAGCATTTAGAAGACGATAAAATCGATTATATTAAGCTGAAACACGCAAGGATTACCTGTAAAAATCCAGAAAGTAAATTTATAACAGATATTGATGGCGAAGTAGGTCCAGATTTTCCTTTGAATATTAGCGTTATAACAAAACAACTGAGGATATATTTACCACCTAAATTATAAAACATTTTGCAAAGTTTAGCTCCCTAGGAGTTAGACTTTTTATTTGTAAAAATTTTTGAAAATCCTAGTATTGCATGTCAACTTAATATATAATGCTAATATCTAAATATGGAAAGGGTGCAATACGATGCAGGATTTTAATCGAAATTGGAAGTTTAGACTTAATACAAAGCAGTTAAAGCCAAAAATGAGTGAAGATATCTATGGTCAACTAATTAGTTTAGATGAAACAGAATTTAAAACAGTAGACTTGCCCCATGATTTTAGTATAGAACAACCGTATAGTGAAACTGAGGGAGATGCGGCAACTGGCTATTTAGTTGGAGGGATTGGCTGGTATAGAAAGCATTTTAGCCTGGACGGAAATTATCGAGATAAAAAAATCTTTGTTTGCTTTGATGGAATTTATAATCGCTCCAATATTTACATTAATGAAAAATTTGTAAAATTTCAACCATTTGGTTATGTACCTGTTTTAATTGATATTAGTGATTATGTGAAAGAAGAAAATGTGTTATCGGTCAAAGTGGATCATTCAAGATATCAAAATAGTCGCTGGTATCCAGGTGGTGGAATTTATAGAAAAGTTCAGCTGCATATCTTTGAAAAAATGTATATTCCAGTATTTGGAACCAGAATTAATACAGCTGCAGTCTCTAAAGAATCTGCAGTAGTGACGATCAGTACACAACTAAAAAACGAGTCAACTCCCCAAAATGTAACTATAGTACAAGAAATTATTGATCCTACAGGAAAAATAGTTGCAATCAATTCAAAAGGGTTTTATCTAAATGAATCCAAAGAGGTAACACAGAAAATTACGATCACTAATCCATTACTATGGGATATATATCAAGGCCAACTATATACAGCGGTAACAGAACTAGTGGTTGATGGAAAGTCTATTCAAACTACTGCCACAAAATTTGGAATACGAGATTTTGAGTTTACAGTAGATAAAGGATTTTTCATAAATGGACGTCATGAGTATATTAAAGGTGTTTGCTTGCATCATGACGCTGGAGCTGTGGGAGCTGCAGTGCCAAAAGATGTATGGAGACGCAGATTTGAAATTTTGATTGCTGCAGGAGTGAATGCAATAAGGACGGCTCATAACCCCGCTTCGAGAGAGTTTATTGAGCTATGCGACGAAATGGGATTGCTAGTGCAAGAGGAATTTTTTGATGAGTGGGATAACCCCAAAGATAAAAAGCATAATGCAGGAGAAAAATCGGTAAGCTATATTACTATGGGTAATACAGAGTACTTTAGAGATTACGCAAAAGATGACCTGCAAAATATAATTAGACGCGATTATAATAGCCCATCTATCGTGCAATGGAGCATTGGAAATGAGATCGAGTGGACGTATCCTAAATATAATGCGGCAACAGGATACTTTGGTGCAGATGCCGCGGGTGGATACTTCTTTACTGAGCCACCATATTCGATAGATGAAATTAGACGTAGAATGGCAGAAATCCCAAGAGAACAATATGAAATAGCAGATACGGCGAAAAAATTGGCAGATTGGACAAAAGAGCTAGATACAACAAGGCCAGTAATCGCAAATTGTATTTTGCCGTCTGCTAGCTATGAGTCAGGATATACAGATGCTCTTGATATGGTTGGCTTCAGTTACAGACGAGTAATGTACGATAGATGTCACAGATGCTATCCCGACAAGCCTATTATGGGGACAGAGAATGTTTGCCAATGGCATGAATGGAAAGCAGTTCTGGATAATGAATATATTGCAGGTATCTTTTTGTGGACGGGCATAGAATATATGGGAGAAGCTGGAAAAAGAGGTCCGTGGCCACTTAAATCAAATATAGCAGGGCTGATAGATGTAGCAGGATTTCCAAAAGGGTCATATCACATGTTTAAAACTTTGTGGCAAGACAAACCGTATACGCATATGATGACTCAAGTTTTAGAAAAATCTCTGCACGATATAGAAGATGGAAAAGTCGTGGATAGAAAAGTTATTCCTCCGAATAATCCAAAAGCAAAGCCTCAAATAAATGTATGGGATAGACGCCTATGGGTTTGGCAAGATGTAAATGACCATTATAATTACAGTGAAGGCGATATGATTTTGGTAGAAGTATATTCGAATTGCGACGAAGTAACGCTATATCAAAACGGCGAAAAGATTTCCACGCTATATTTAAAAGATTTTGAAGACAGAATATATCGCTGGTGCGTACCATATAAACCAGGAGAACTAACAGCACAAAGCGATGCGGGAACGACTAAACTTGTAACAACTGGCAAGCCGGCATCAGTAAAGATTAGCTGCGATAAAAACAATATCAATACGAGCGTCGACAGCGCAGTGAATATAATCGCACAACTTTACGACGAGGCAGGTAACGCGATAACTGCAGAAGATGCTGAAATTGAGTTTATATACAGCGAAAATGCCGTATTATTGGGAGTAGATAACGGCTCAAGGTATTTTGTGGGTGATCACAAGTGTCCTAAAATTATGACCAATAATGGCCATGCATTACTAATATTAGCAGCCAAAGAAGAGGGAAGTATCACAGTTGAAGCAAAATTGAAAGAAACTATATCGAACAAACTTGAAATTTCTATAACTGAATATTCTATAGCTGAATAATAGTTCAATCCCTCATCTACAGTCATGGCATAGGTGAGGGTTTTTTTTAAATTAAATATTTTCTGGAAGCACTTTATTTAAAATGACACCAAACAATGCCGCAAGGGTAAGTCCAGAAACAGTGATAGTTTCGGTAATAGGAACATCGGTAACTCCAATGCCAATAACAAATATAACTGCAGCAATCAGTAAGTTTCTACTGTTCTTAAAATCTAATTGCTCTTCTACAAGAGTTCGTACGCCTACCGCAGAAATCATTCCAAATAATATAATGCTCACACCTCCCATAACAGCCGATGGAATGAGCTGAACCATAGCGGTAAATTTTTCGCAAATGCTAAGCAAAATGGCAAAGATGGCCGCAATGCGAATTATTGAAGGGTCATATATTTTAGTAACAGCAAGAACGCCGGTATTTTCTCCGTATGTAGTATTTGCAGGCCCGCCAATAAGCCCCGCAGTCATAGTTGCTAAACCATCTCCCATAAGTGTTTTATGAATTCCGGGATCTTCAAAGAAGTTTTTGCCAACAACAGCTCCGTTAGTAGTAATATCTCCAATATGCTCTATAAATACAACTAAAGCAATAGGAGCAAGCGCAATTGCCGCCGTAAGTCCTGCAGAAGAAAAGTCTGGAAGCGTTATAATACTTCTTAATGCGTTATCAGAAAATCCAAACCAACTAGCTTCAGCAACAGCAGATACATCTACCATATTCATTAAAAATGCAACTGCATATCCAATAATAACGGCAATTAATATTGGTACCATCTTGAAGAATCCCTTTGCGAATATAGAAACAATCATTACAGTAATGACTACTATCGACGCGACAAATGCATAATTGGGATTGATAGCTCCATCGACCTTTAACATATCAATCGCTGTAGGGCTCAAACGTAATCCGATAACCATAATGATAGGACCAATAACAATTGGAGGAAAAAATGATTTAACTTTTTCTACTCCAACATGTTTTATGATTATATCCATCGCAATATAAACTAGCCCGGTTGCCATAATTCCAGTTTTTACCGCACCAATTCCAAATTGGTTAAGCGTAAGAGAGATTGCACTGATAAATGCAAAGCTGGAACCTAAGAATACTGGAACTATACCTTTGGTAACAGAGTGAAACACTAATGTTCCAATCCCTGCAGATAAAATTGCGACACCTGGATCCAAGCCAGTAAGCATAGGGACTAAAACGGTGGCACCAAACATAGCAAGAACGTGCTGTAAACCCAAAACAAGCTTCTGGGGAATACTAATTTTTTCTGGGGACGACATAATATAAGACCTCGCTTTCGGTAAAAATATTTTGTATATTATATTCGGAGTAAACATATTTGATGTACTAGTAACTTCGACTCGAATAAAGAATGCAAAGTTACAAATTTCTGCAATACTAGCTGCCGAAGAAGAATTATTCTCATCATCTACTCGTAGTGTTGCAACAGAAGAGGCCTATGATGCATAAATAGCTACGATAACAGTATCGCCTGATAATTTACCTTCGAATATAATTTAAAACGAAAAATGGGCCTGCAGGATTCGTTTTAGAAATATTAGCTGCCAAGGAATTTGCTGGAGGGGTTTTGATCTCGTCATCTAACCATAATGCCGAGCATGGTGTTGCAACAGAATAGGTTTACGATGCTGGAAGTTTTCATAATGACAGCTGCCGAAGAAGAATTATTCTCATCATCTAACCATAATGCAGAGCATAGTGTTGCAACAGAATAGGTTTACGATGCTGGAGGAGTTTTCATAATGACAGCTGCCGAAGAAGAATTATTCTCATCATCTAACTGTAATGCTGCCCGTAGTGTTGCAACAAAATAGGTTTACGATGCTGGAATAGTTTTCATAATGACAGCTGCCGAAGAAGAATTATTCTCATCATCTAACTGTAATGCTACCCGTAGTGTTGCAGCAGAAGAGGTCTATAATGCACAAAAAGCTACGATAACAGTATCGCCTGATAATTTTACCTTCGAATATAATTTAAAACGAAAAATGAGCCTACTGGATTCGCTTCAGAAATATTAGCTGCCAAGGAATTTGCTGGAGGGGTTTCGATCTCGTCATCTAACCATAATGCTGAGCATGGTGTTGCAACAGAATAGGTTTACGATGCTGGAAGAGTTTTCATAATGACAGCTGCCGAAGAAGAATTATTCTCATCATCTAACTGTAATGCTGCCCGTAGTGTTGCAGCAGAAGAGGCCTATAATGCATAAATAGCTACGATAACAGCATTGACTGATATTTTACCTTCGAATATAATTTAAAACGAAAAATGAGCCTGCTGGATGCGCTTCAGAAATATTAGCTGCCGAGGAATTTGCTGGAGGGGTTTCGATCTCATCATCTAACCATAATGCCGAGCATGGTGTTGCAACAGAAGAGGCCTATGATGCATAAATAGCTACGATAACAGCATCGCCTGATATTTTACCTTCGAATATAATTTAAAACGAAAAATGGGCCTGCAGAATTCGTTTTAGAAATATTAGCTGCCAAGGAATTTGCTGGAGGGGTTTCGATCTCATCATCTAACCATAATGCCGAGCATGGTGTTGCAACAGAATAGGTTTACGATGCTGGAAGAGTTTTCATAATGACAGCTGCCGAAGAAGAATTATTCTCATCATCTAACTGTAATGCTACCCGTAGTGTTGCAGCAGAAGAGGCCTATGATGCACAAAAAGCCACGATAACAGTATCGCCTGATATTTTACCTTCGAATATAATTTAAAACGAAAAATGAGCCTGCTGGATGCGCTTCAGAAATATTAGCTGCCAACGAAAAATAAAAATATAAACCGCTTATGTATTGCCATACTAGGGTAGAGGGCTACAGTACGAAAATAGCTGTGCCAATAGACCTCTTTGGTAAATGTATTACAGTGGAATCTTACATTTTGGCATCAGCTGTTCAAAAGTATATACTTCATACTCTAGATTGCTATTCCCACAAATGATTACAAAATTGTCATCGACAAAATCACTCATAACTTGTCGGCAGATTCCACACGGGTAAATGATCTTGTCACTATCGCTGATGATAGCAATTGTAGTAAATTTGCGCTCCCCTTCTGTAATTGCCTTATAAAATGCTGTGCGCTCTGCACACGTTGTGACTCCATAAGATGCTCCCTCTACATTAGCTCCTAGGTATACTGTCCCCGATGCCCCAAGGAGAGCGGCTCCAACGTGAAAATTTGAATAGTTAGCATAGGAAAACTTTTTTGCCTTTTCGGCTTGCTTCAATAATTCTAAATAATCCATAGTAGTCTCCTTCTCAAATTAAATTGCAATACTAGTTTATCCGACAATTACATCTATTATCCATTTGGCATTAACGATAATTTCTATTTTGCATCAATGATAGTTGTATGCTACACTCAAATTGAGTTGGATTGCTATAGCGATTTCGGAAGCAAGATTTACGAGCATTGCCTATCATCTCATATGCTGTTTTCGTATTTCTCAAATCCATTAAGTATTTTGTAATTTTACACAAAAAAAAGATACCCAAATAAATGAGTATCTCGGTTTGAAATAATTATCTCTTTGAAAATTGAGGAGCACGTCTTGCCGCTTTGAGCCCGTATTTCTTTCTTTCTTTCATTCTAGGGTCACGTGTTAAGAATCCTGCTTTTTTTAGTGTAAGTCTATAATCACCATCTGCTTGAAGAAGCGCGCGGCTTACTCCATGACGAATCGCTCCAGCTTGTCCAGAAACTCCTCCTCCATGAACATTTACTAAAACATCAAACTTAATTGTTGTGCCAGTAAGTTCCAGCGGTTGCTTTACTATTAATTTTAAAGTATCAAGCCCAAAATAGTCGTCCATTTCTCTTTTGTTAATTACAATTTTTCCATTTCCTGGTGTAAGATACACTCGTGCAACAGAGCTTTTTCTTCTGCCAGTTCCATAATATTTTACCTTTGCCATTTGACTGTTCTCCCTCCGTTAAAATTTAAGTTCTTTAGGCTGTTGTGCTTCGTGGTTATGCTCAGTTCCCGCATATATTCTAACATTTGTAAGAAGCTTTCTACCTAGACTATTTTTTGGAAGCATCCCTTTTATAGCGTGCATCAGAACTCTCTCAGGGTGTCTTTGTAACATGTCTTTTGCGGCAACTTCTTTAAGACCTCCAGCATATCCTGTATGATGTCTATAAAGTTTTTGTTCTAGTTTTTTGCCTGTAAATACAACTTCTTCTGCGTTTATAATTATTACGTGATCTCCGCAGTCTACGTGTGGGGTAAATGTTGGTTTATGCTTGCCTCGTAGTACCATAGCTACTTGACTTGCTAAACGGCCAACAGTTTGCCCCGCAGCGTCAACTATGAACCATTCTTTTTGCACGTTTTGCGCATTGGCCATAAATGTAGTTCTCATCGATTTTCTCCTTTTATATTAATATCTGTAATTTATTTCGTATCATCATAAGCAAGTTTTCGATACACCCACAAAGGTGAACGTATTCTCGCTATCTTCTTATAAAATCCGGGGCGTTGGATTTTAAAAAGTGGTTTTTTGCATTCAGATTATAATTCAGCAATATTATAATTGTCAAGGCTCAGAACATAAAGTCACTGAAAAACTTTAGTTAATATCGATAATTTGTTTAGCGCTAGATGATACGGCCTTAGAAATTGTAGGCGCAAGATATCGGTCAATATTGTCCATCGCCTGGCTGGTAATCTGATTAATATTATTGCTAAGACTGGTAATATCATTACTCATCGTTTTTATAAATTGGTCCGCATTATCGATGATGCCAATAAGTTGCTTCTCAACAGAATTTTCCAAAATCTCACGAGCACGGCTGCCATCTGGAAAGCGCGCCTCCAAGTCGGCTAACCTACAAACAGCAGATTCATAGGCTTCGTTTTGTAAGTTTAGATACGCCTTAGTCCTCTCTTCGGCTAGCCTATGTGCATGGTCCATCAACGCAATAGACATCTGCCCAATGCTATCTGCTAGTATCACAGACGCTTCTCCCAAATCATGCTGATATTTCTTTAGTGCCTCGATAGATTGCGCTTGATACTTAAGCTCGTTCTGAGAAATAAGTTCAGTTAGCTCTAAATTAAATCGACGCATATTCACATCTTGCTCATCCTGTCGCGAATGCATTTCTATGTCAAAAGCAATCTGATTTTCTCTAATCTGTTCTTCCTTATTTTTCTTTACCATATCAAGCTCAGCCTGCATGGAATTAATATGATGCTGCAACTCCAGCATAGAGCGGTCATGTTTCGCATTGCGTTCGCGTAGAGGCTGGCGCAGTACGTCACAAATTAGGTTTACAGGAACAAAAATAATATCATCCAATTTATCAAACATTCCAAATATACGTGATATATTTACTTTCATAAGATCTCCTCTTTCTGTGTTAATTTTTTGAGCTCTCGATCTAAAATTTTATTTTCTTTAATCAGTTTAATTTGTAGTTTTTTTAAATTAGTTTCCCATTCTTCGTTTTGATTAATAAGAGTACGAAGTGCTTGAAGTTGCTCTTCCACAAAGTTTAGACTCATAGAAGAATCTCTCCAGCTATTGGCAAAGCGATGGAGATGCTCCGCAAATAGTGTAGTAAATTTTGGTCGATCTTCAGAAGAAAATTTTTTTAGTTGCAGCAAAAACTCATCGTAATGACTCTTAAGCCACTCCAATTCATAAACTTTTGTTCTAATATAATATATTTCACTTTCCAAATCACTATATAAGGCAGAGTAAATGTTGGGGTTCGAATTTAACACACCCTCAATAAACTCCTGGCGGCATTGGCTGGTGATCTCTAAAGCCGATAAATAGTATTTATCATCGATCATAAATCCCTCCCTCTATACAATGCTTTTTAGTGTGTTTTGCACTAGTCGTTTAAATTCATCTAGCTTTTTTATTGAGTAATCATTAAGTAGAGTTTCTGTCAGTGCAAAGCTACGTTCAATATTATTTGCAAATCTATTCATAAACACTTTTTTCATTTCTTGATCAATTGCTTCGGCGTCCAATTTTGCACTCACATTTGGAAGAATTTTACTAAAAAAATCTATTTGCTCTTGTCGAAATTCTTTCAATTTTCTATCTATAAAATCTATTTCAGGAGAATGCTTTTTTAGCAGCTCCAAATAATGCTTCTCATATTCATATAGTAATTGAAGCGAGGTGTTTTCGCTTGCGAGTGAATCATTAGTGCCGAATTTATCAAATGCTTTCATTAATAATGCCTCTTTCTTATTTATCTCTTTTGTATTATCTCTTTGTGTATTTTATTTAAATGTATTTTGGCTGTTTCCTCTCCGTTAACAAGTATTTGCGCATAGTTTATATCGATATTAAATGCTTGATTTATTAATATCGCATTTGCAATAGCAGTCCGAAGCTCTATCAAAAAATGTTTGCTCTGAGTCTGGAAAATTAAATTTTGCTTGTCTTTAGATGTATATAAAGGCAGAACCAACTTAAGTTTTAAAATTTTGTGATAGAGATCTAAATCAACAGTAACATTGAAATTACAGTTGCTATTACACTTCCTAAGCCAGCCACGATTAATACTGGCCGCAATATATTTTCGGAAACCGATAATGGTTTTTTTTTTGCATCTCCAATAATTCTGTTTCAATACGGGCAGGGGGAGCTACAGTTGTTATCGTTGGTTCCAAAGGTTCCGAAATTTCCGAGACTGGTGGCTCTTTTAACCTGCTAAGTATATTGCTAGAAGTAGAGATGATATAATTTGTATCCTGATCATAGAGCTGCTCAATGCGTTTAGCACTGGTAATATCCGTGCAAAGCGTAAAATTAGCATCTTCAGACAAGCTAAAGTATCGTATTAATTCTGCATTACAGTCTGATGCGTATAAAGCAGTATTATGAAATGTATGGGTGGGGACAGGATAGTTTTTCGTTGTTGCCGTTGCTTCAAAGTCTAACGAGCCAAAGGGTACTTCGATAGTGCTGTTGGTGTTTGTTTCCCATACAGCGGTTAAATATTTAATATATATTTCTAACAGAAATTCATTCGTAATTTTTTCGAAATCGAAAGCGGAGCTTTTGTGGATCACTATGCCAATAAAGGCATAAATTCGTCTGTTTTTTTCGTCTTTCAAAAATTTGGCAGCAGAATCTGTAATAAATTGATTGCAGTTCTGTGCAAGGTTCGCAATATAATCAGCTGCCCCAATGATTTTATACTCACCATCAGGACTGCTGCTAATTAACCATCTTCTTTCCGATAACGTTTCTATAGAACTTGTCGCAAGTAAAATGTTTCGTCTGGCCCATTGGATCTCAGCAGTGTTCCAGTTCGCAGGACGTACCATAAAATTAGGGTTGAAGTCACACTTAAAAGTTCTGCTATGGATAAGATATGCTATTTCCAATTTAATTCCCCCTCGTCTTTTATAATAAAAGCTGAAATTCGGTAAATGATTTTTCGATACCATTTATAAATAGCGGTAAATTGGCATTCAGTTCTTCTAGAAGCGTTTGCTGATTTAAATGTAAAGACTGTATTTGCTGGTCCGTTTCGGTTATAGCTTTATCTATTGTAAATATTTCGTGATTAACTTGATTGATATTTTTTGAAGCTGACGTTAATGCATTTTTCATTTCGTGGATTTTATTATTTTTATGAAGCGCTAAGAAAGAATTTTCTAATTTATTTTTTTGCGCAGTATATTGTAAACGAAGATCATTCCATTTATCAAGCTCAAGCAAAAGTTTGGCTTTTGCTTCTTGGTTTTTATTTTGATACGCAGTTAGCTCCTTGAGTTTCCTAGTCAAAGCACAATATATTCCCATAAAGATCGGAAGATGCATATTTAGCAGTTGTGGAGCATCTTTTTCGTCTTCGAGATTAAGTCCAATTGATATAGGAATTATAGAAACGATGCTGGGTGGTGCAGTGTTTAAAAATAACGGTGTATATGCCGCCTTAACTATATTAAATAATTCTGCCGTAGAAATTGTTCCCGCGCATTTATCAAATTTGGTAATCACAAGGGCGATCGGTGGTAATGTCTGGTTTCCTTTTTGAAACTTAGAAATAAAATTGTTAATAGTTTTAGAATCATTTTTGATGTTGCGTATTTTTTGATCTTGAGTATCAGCGATTAAAGTATCGCCATCAATGCAAATAAATAAACAGCTAGAACTATTTAAAGACTCGATAAAATTGCTATACTCCAAACTGTCTCCAGAATTTTTGGTTTCTAAAATTCCTCCAGCATAATCAAGCCAATCAAAAGATAATATATTTTTATAGCCATATTGAAAATCAAATTTAAAGTTAGAGCTGCTATCTGTTCCAGGAGGAAACCGATCGGGTCCCAACGAAAAATCAAGCATCCTATTATATCTTTTGCGAAGCTCAACGTCATCGTCATCGTCTGCAAGTATAGTGTAACCTTCAAATCCGGAACACATCTCATAATACATTCCAAGCAAGTAACACGTTTTGCCTGCACCTGTCATTCCTAAAATCGTAAATTTTGTATCTGCCATTCTGATACTCCTTATTGTTTAAATATAAAATTATTTTAATGGCAAAGTATAAAATAGTCAAATATTTTTGCGACTCCAAACGAAAATAAAAATACATATCAAAATATAATGAAAATGTCGAAAAAATATTGTAAAAATATTAATTAATGTCGATGTAATAAAAATTTAATATTAAAGCCAAAAATATATGCTATAATGGTCATGCATTATGAAACTCTAAAATTTTCAAAATATTCTGAAGGAGAGGTTAATATTACATGAAAAAAAGACTAACACTAGGATTAATGATGACAACACTGATGCTTGGTATTACAGGTTGTGCAAACGAAAACAATGTAGTTCAATCAAGTGCCAATGTCGATAATATAACAAAAGTGGAAAAGCCAAAACCTACAGTAAAAACAGGATCAAAAACTACTATAAAAGAAGAAATAGGGGCTAGTGAGGAGGAGCAAGGGACTGAAATTGCAATTATACATACCAATGATATTCACTGCGCTATAGAAAAAAATATGGGTTATGCAGGTGTTTCTGCATTTAAAAATGAAATGAATACATTGTATGGAGAAGAAAATGTAGTTCTTGTTGACGCTGGAGACGCTATACAAGGTGGCCCAATAGGAAAGCTCACTCAAGGAGAAGCTATAGTAAATATAATGAATGAAGTAGGATACGATGTCTTTGTTCTTGGTAACCATGAATTCGACTATCAAATTCCACGCCTACTAGAACTAATGGATAAGATGGAAGCTGCGGTCATTTCAAGTAACTTTATAGATATTGAAAAAGACATGCCCGTCTTTAAAGCCTATACAATGACAACCCATGGAGACACTAATATAGCCTACGTGGGTGCCACAACTCCAGAAACTTTTACCAAATCAACTCCCGCATATTTTCAAAATGAAAAAGGTGAGTATATATACGACCTAAGCGAAGGTAAAAATGGCCAAGAATTATATGATAGAGTTCAAAGTGCTGTAGACGAAGCTATTAAAGCAGGGGCCGATTATATTGTTGCACTTGTTCATCTTGGCATCGATAAAGGAAGCGCGCCTTGGCGATCTACAGACTTAATCACTAATACAACCGGAATTGATATTGTTATTGACGGGCACTCACACTCTGTTATATATGGAGAAACCGTGAAAAACGCAATAGGTGAAGAGGTAATTTTAACTCAAGCCGGAACCAAGTTTGATGCCATAGGAAAAATTATAATCGACACAGCCACAGATGAAATAGAAGCCACGGTGATTCCGAACTACGACAAAAAAGATGAACGTATTCAAAATTTTATTGCTGGAATAAACGAAGAGTTCGATGAGCTTTTAAATCAAGTAGTGGCAACTTCAAGCGTACATCTCGCAACCATCGATCCCAAAACCAAAATGAGAATTATAAGAAATAACGAAACTAACTTAGGTGACCTCGTAACAGATGCCTATAGAAGTATTCTCGAAACTGATATAGCTTTGGTAAATGCTGGTGGAATCAGAGCCGATATTGAAGCCGGAGAAATCACAAATGAAGAAATAATCAATGTCCATCCTTGGGGCAATGCTGCAGTAGAAGTAGAAGTAACTGGCCAAACAATTCTAGATGCACTAGAAATGGGAGCAAAGAATATGCCTGATGAAAGTGGCGGATTTCTGCACGTATCTGGATTAACATATTCCATCGATACCACTATTCCATCAGCAGTGACAGTAAACGATAAAGGAGAATTTTTATCTGTCGATGGCGCGTATCGAGTAAAAGATGTTTTTATCGGAGGAGAGCCCCTCAATCTAAACAAGTTATATTCTGTGGCATCGCATAATTACATGTTGCTATTATATGGAGATGGCATGACTATGTTCAAGGATGCCAACGTGATTCGAGAAGATGTTATGGTCGATAACGAGGTGTTGATCAACTATATAACAAATAATTTAGGAGGAAATATCGTTGATGAATATAGCGAAATCTATGGCGAAGGGCGCATCAAAATAATAACAGAAGCCAATAAAAATGATCAGTCAATAAATAAAACTGCGGATGTCATAGCTCTTGAATCAGCGAATATCGAATCTCCGGAATTAGTAATACTTACAGATGAAGTGACCAATATCGCTGCGCTTGAATTATTGGAAGAAGATGGTGCGCTAGCCGAAGAAGCTGAAGATTTCGTTGCGCTTGAATCAGCGAATATCGAATCTCCGGAATTAGTAATACTTACAGATGAAGTGGCCGATGTCGTTGCGCTTGAATTATTGGAAGAAGATGGTGCGCTAGCCGAAGAATCTGCCAATGTCGTTGCGCTTGAATCAGCGGAAATCGAAGTTCTTACAACAGAAGAATTAGTACTACTTACAGATGAAGTGGCACCGGTAGCCGAAGAAGCTGCCAATGTTGTTGCGCTTGAATCAGCGAATATCGAATCTCCGGAATTAGTAATACTTACAGATGAAGTGACCAATATCGCTGCGCTTGAATTATTGGAAGAAGATGGTGCGCTAGCCGAAGAAGCTGAAGATTTCGTTGCGCTTGAATCAGCGAATATCGAATCTCCGGAATTAGTAATACTTACAGATGAAGTGGCCGATGTCGTTGCGCTTGAATTATTGGAAGAAGATGGTGCGCTAGCCGAAGAATCTGCCAATGTCGTTGCGCTTGAATCAGCGGAAATCGAAGTTCCGGTTACAACAGAAGAATTAGTACTACTACAGATGAAGTGGCACCGGTAGCCGAAGAAGCTGCCAATGTCGTTGCGCTTGAATCAGCGGAAATCGAAGTTCCGGTTACAACAGAAGAATTAGTACTACTAGAAATCACAGATGAAGTGGCACCAGTAGCCGAAGAATCTGCCAATGTCGTTGCGCTTGAACTAGCGGAAATCGAAGTTCCGGTACAACAGAAGAATTAGTACTACTAGAAATCACAGATGAAGCGACACCAGTAGCCGAAGAAGCTGAAGATGTCGTTGCGCTTGAATTATTGGAAGAAGATGGTGCGCTCGTAGAAGAAGCGGAAGATTTCGTTGCGCTTGAACTAGCGAATATCGAATCTCCGGAATTAGTAATACTTACAGATGAAGTGACCGAAATCGCTGCGCTTGAATTATTGGAAGAAGCATGGTGGCACTAGTAGAAGAAGCTGAAGATTTCGTTGCGCTTGAATCAGCGAATATCGAATCTCCGGAATTAGTAATACTTACAGATGAAGTGACCGATGTCGTTGCGCTTGAATCAGCGGAAATCGAATCTCCGGAATTAGTAATACTTGCAGATGAAGTGGCACCGGTAGCTGAAGAATCTGCCAATGTCGTTGCGCTTGAACTAGCGGAAATCGAAGTTCCAGTTACAACAGAAGAATTAGTACTACTAGAAATCACAGATGAAGTGGCACCGGTAGCCGAAGAATCTGCCAATGTCGTTGCGCTTGAACTAGCGGAAATCGAAGTTCCGGTTACAACAGAAGAATTAGAACTACTAGAAATCACAGATGAAGCGACACCAGTAGCCGAAGAATCTGCCAATGTCGTTGCGCTTGAACTAGCGGAAATCGAAGTTCCGGTTACAACAGAAGAATTAGTACTACTAGAAATCACAGATGAAGTGGCACCAGTAGCCGAAGAATCTGCCAATGTCGTTGCGCTTGAACCAGCGGAAATCGAAGTTCCGGTTACAACAGAAGAATTAGTACTACTAGAAATCACAGATGAAGCGACACCAGTAGCCGAAGAAGCTGAAGATGTCGTTGCGCTTGAATGGTTGGAAGAAGATTGGTACTAGCACAGATGGTAGAAGAAGCTGAAGATATCGTTGCGCTTGAATTATTGGAAGAAGATGGTGCACTAGTAGAAGAAGCTGAAGATTTTGTTGCACTTGCATTAGCACTAGTGGAAGAAGATGGTGCGCTAGTAGAAGAAGAAGCTGAAGATTTTGTTGCACTTGTATTAGCACTAGCGGAAGAAGCTGCGGTACCAGAAGAACCTGTAGCTGTCACAGCATCAGCTGAAGAAGTTGAAGCTCCACTAGCAATAGTAGAAGATATTACAGCATCAGCCGTTGAAGCTCCGCTAGCAATAGAAGATGTTACAGCATCAGCCGTTGAAGCTCCGGTAGCGATAGTAGAAGATGTAGTAGTATCAGCCGAGGAAGTTGAAGCTCCACTAGCAATAGTAGAAGATATTACAGCATCAGCCGTTGAAGCTCCACTAGCGATAGAAGAAGATGTCACAGCATCAGCAGTTGAAGCTCCGCTAGCGATAGAAGATGTCACAGCATCAGCAGTTGAAGCTCCGCTAGCGATAGAAGATGTCACAGCATCAGCAGTTGAAGCTCCGCTAGCGATAGAAGATGTCACAGCATCAGCAGTTGAAGCTCCGCTAGCGATAGAAGATGTCACAGCATCAGCAGTTGAAGCTCCGCTAGCGATAGAAGATGTCACAGCATCAGCAGTTGAAGCTCCGCTAGCGATAGAAGATGTCACAGCATCAGCAGTTGAAGCTCCGCTAGCGATAGAAGATGTCACAGCATCAGCAGTTGAAGCTCCGCTAGCGATAGAAGATGTCACAGCATCAGCAGTTGAAGCTCCGCTAGCGATAGCAGAAGATATTACAGCATCAGCCGTTGAAGCTCCACTAGCGATAGTAGAAGATGTTACAGCATCAGCCGAAGAAGTTGCAGCTCCGCTAGTAGTAGAAGAAGCGATTGTGATAATTCATACCAATGATATCCATTGTGCAATAGACGAAAATATCGGGTATGCTGGATTAGCTGCATATGAAAAAGAAATGAATTCGCTTTATGGAGAAGAAAACGTCATTCTTGTAGATGCCGGTGACGCTATTCAAGGCGGCCCAATTGGCAAGTTAACTGAAGGAAAAGCTTTGGTTGATATAATGAATGAAGTTGGTTACGATATTTTTGTTCCAGGGAACCATGAGTTTGATTACAAAATTCCTAGAATGCTAGAGTTGATGGATTTGCTAGATGCTGATGTTATCTCAAGCAACTTTATAGATTTAGAAACCGACGCACCTGTTTTTGATGCGATGTGTACTTTACAGAACACGGACGATATCCACGATTGGATACGTAGGGAATTACAACTCGGAACTTGAACGTAAATCACTCCAATCATATTTTTCAAATAAAGAGTGAGGAGTATTTATGTCTAAAAGAAGAGGGAATATGACTCTTATGTAACGGTGCAAGAAGGCTGTTATCGCAGGCGAGTAGAATGACGGCGCAGTGATTAATGTCAGGTGACTATTGACATCTGGAGTAGAAGCGCAGAGCTCGCACATGGCATCAACCAGATATAATTCGCAAATACTACAGAAAATCTATTGATAGATGACATTCGCAACAGTAATTGATGGAGAAGTAATTCAAAATGCTGCTGGGGAAGACGTGATTCTTACACAAACAGGCGCAAAATTTGATAATATTGGTAAAATTACAATCAATCCATCTACAAACGAAATAAGGGCAGAGCTAATTGCGGAATACGAGCCTAAAGACAAGGCGGTTTCGGACTTTATAGCAAAGGAGACAGAAGCTTTTGAAAAGATGCTAACAGAAGTAGTGGCCATCAGCGATATAAGCTTAACAACCGCAGATCCAGTAACAGGTCAGGCAATAATCCGAGTGCGTGAAACTAACCTAGGCAACTTCGCCGCCGATGCCTATAGAAGTGCGTTAGAAACAGATGTCGCAATTGTAAATGCGGGAGGAATACGAGCAACAATCGAAGCCGGAGAAATTACATTAGAAGATATAATCAATGTACATCCATGGGGCAACGATACAATGTCTGTTTTGGCAACAGGGCAAACTATATTGAATGCACTAGAGATGGGTGCCAAAAGCATGCCAAGTGGAAGCGGAGGATTTTTACATGTATCGGGAATGACATATGCTATAGATACAACAATTCCATCATCTGTAGTAACGGATAGTAAAGGAGCATTTGTTGAGGTTGCGGGCGCGTATCGAGTAAAAGATGTAATAATAGGAGGAGAGCCTCTAGATTTGGATAAAGAATACTCTGTCGCGTCACATAATTATTTATTGCTAGAAGCCGGAGATGGAATGTCGATGTTTCTGGGAGCGCCAATTTTAAAGGACAAATTTAAAGTAGACAATGAAGTGCTCATCGACTATATCCAAAATGATCTCGGCGGAACAATAACTGAGAAATATGCGAATCCGTATGGAGAAGGTAGAATCACCATCATAACAGAGCACAATGGGCCGGAAGATGACAAACCAGATGCAGAAGAATCCACCACAGCATCAGCCGAAGAAGTTGAAGTACCGATAGCGGTAGTAGAAGAATCTGCTGAAGAAGTTGAAGTACCGATAGCGATAGTAGAAGAATCTGCCAAAGCTACAGCCGAAGAAGTTGAAGTACCGATAGCAATAGTAGAAGAATCTGCCACAGCCGAAGAAGTTGAAGTACCGATAGCGATAGTAGAAGAATCTGCCAAAGCATCAGCCGAAGAAGTTGAAGTGCCGATAGCGGTAGTAGAAGAATCTGCCACAGCATCAGCCGAAGAAGTTGAAGTACCTATAGCGATAGTAGAAGAATCAGCCACAAGCCGAAGAAGTTGAAGTACCTATAGCGATAGTAGAAGAATCTGCCAAAGCATCAGCCGAAGAAGTTGAAGTACCGATAGCGATAGTAAAATCAGAAAATAAAACGGAGTCCCCTACATTGGGGGCAACTCCGCTGGTTGATACAATTCCAGCTTCACATATATTAGAGTCAAAACTAATTCCAGAAGAAGAAAAGCAAGCAAACGATGACGATATTGCAATAAACAAACTGTGGTCTAACATCGATAAGCTAAGTGAAGAAAAAAAGATTATAGTAACAGTAAATTCAAAAGTTACTAAACCTGAAAAAAGTAAGCCGATTGTAGAAGCCAAACCAGTAATAATAGAACAGCCAAAATCCGAACAGCCAAAATCCGAACAGCATATTCCGAATGATAGTGAGTTAAATTTTACAGTAGATATTGATGGATACACAGGAAAAGTTGAACACAGTTCAGGAAATAAATGGAATAAAGCTGATAACGACAAAGAGTTAAGTGACAAAGAGTATAAAGATTATAAAGAAGCTGAGGAGTTAAGTCAAAATATAGTAATTAATAACATCATCAACAATTCGACTCCGACTTCAGAAGAGAAAAAAGATCAATATGCACTACTAACAGATACAATCGTGGGAATAAATGAAGAATTTAACCAAAAATTTGAAAAAATAAGTACGGATTTATTAAACTTAGAAACAGAATCAAAGGTAAAAAAAGTGGACGAGCCAATAGAGTCAGAAATTTGGCTAGCATTAACCGACGCATTAGAAAAGATAAATAATGATATCGTAGATTTAAAAAATGATAAAACAGAAGAGCCAGAGTCAGAAATTCTACGGTTGCTAAATGATAAAGTAGAAATGCTAAATAACGATGTAGCAAATCTAGAAGACGCGGTGGCGAAACCAGTAATCGTGCCTCAAGAAAACACATCATTAGAATTGTTCATAATATTAAACGACAGAATAGAAAAAATGAATGAAGATTTAGCAAATTTAGAAATAGCAGTGCCAACAAATGAATCAATGACAAGCGTCGCGATGCTATTAAACAACCAATTAGAAAAAATCAACGATGATATAAATGCGCTCAAGCAAGAAATACCGGAGTCGACAGAAGTTGAAATAGCCTTGCTATTAAGCAATCAGTTGGAAAAAATTAACAAGGACATAGAACAATTAAAAGCAGAAAAAGAAGAGGCGAAAGAAGAGGAGAAAGAAGAAAAAACAGAAAAAACAGAAAAAGAAGAAATCGAAAATCAAACACAATTAAACGCAGAATTAAATAAGCAATTAAAAAAAATGAGTAAAGATATAGCGCAATTAAAAAAAGAAAAAGAGGAAAAAGAGGAAACCGAAAAGCAAACGCAATTAAACGCAGAATTAAATAGGCAGCTAGAAAAAATAAATAAAGATATAGCGCAATTAAAAGAAGAGAAAGAAGCAAAAGAGGAAACCGAAAAGCAAACTCAATCTGATGAAATAACAAATACACTAGTAGCCTTAAATAAGCAGCTAGAAAAAATAAATAAAGATATAGCAAAATTGGAAAAAGAGATATCAAACTCTGAATCGACAAAAAAATCAGCAAAAGAATCGAAAACAAAATTAGAAGATGCAAAGGAATCGGAAATATCAACAAATATATTAGTAGCATTAAATGATCAATTGGAAAAAATGAACAAAAATATAATTGATATGAAAAATGAATCGGGCAAGTCAAAAATCGATGCATCATCAGAAGTATTTTTAATTTTTGGAGATGAAAGAGACGACAAGAATACATTGAAAGATGAGATAAAAAGCGCAACTGAAAAGATCAACAAAAACAATAACAAAAGTAATAAAGAAATAATAGCGGCAATTGAAGCCGCACTAAATGAAGCCGACGAAGAATTTGATCCAGCAGCCGATAAAGTAGAGGATGAAGCTATCCGCAACAGATGAAGTAGAGGATGAAGCTGATCCGGCAACAGATAAAGAAGAGGATGAAGCAGATCCGACAACAGATGAAAGTAGAGGATGAAGTTGATCCGTCAACAGATGAAGTAGAGGATGAAGCTGATCCGATAGCAGATAAAGTTGAGGATGAAGCATCCGATCAGGCAGATGAAATAGACGATGATTTGATCAGGCAACAGATGAAGTAGAGGAAGAAGCGATCCGGCAACAGATGAAGTTGAGGATGAAGTTGATCCGATAGCTGATGAAGTAGAGGATGAAGCTGATCAGGTAGCAGATGAAGTAGAGGATGAAGCTAATCCGGCAACAGATGAAGTAGAGGATGAAGTTGATCCGATAGCAGATGAAGTAGAGGATGAAGTTGATCCAGTAGCAGATGAAGTAGAGGATGAAGCTGATCCATCAACAGATGAAGTAGAGGATGAAGCTGATCCGATAGCAGATGAAGTAGAGAGGATGAAGTTGATCCGATAGCAGATGAAGAAGAGGATGAAGCTGATCCATCAAACAGATGCAGTAGAGGATGAAGCTGATCCGATAGCAGATGAAGTAGAGGATGAAGTTGATCCATCAACAGATGAAGTAGAGGATGAAGCTGATGCGATAGCAGATGAAGTAGAGGATGAATCTGATCCGATAGCAGATGAAGTAGAGGCTGAAGTTGATCCGATAGTCGATGAAGTAGAGGATGAAGCTAATCCGGCAGCAGATAAAGAAGAGGATGAAGCAGATCCGACAACAGATGAAATTATCGATGCATTTGATCAGGCAACAGATGAAGCAGACGATGCATTTGATCCGGCAACAGATAAAGAAGAGGATGAAGCAGATCCGACAACAGATGAAATTATCGATGCATTTGATCAGGCAACAGATGAAGCAGACGATGCATTTGATCCGGCAACAGATAAAGAAGAGGATGAAGCAGATCCGACAACAGATGAAATTATCGATGCATTTGATCAGGCAACAGATGAAGCAGACGATGCATTTGATCCGGCAACAGATAAAGAAGAGGATGAAGCAGATCCGACAACAGATGAAATTATCGATGCATTTGATCAGGCAACAGATGAAGCAGAGGATGAAGCTAATCCGGCAACAGATAAAGAAGAGGATGAAGCAGATCCGACAACAGATGAAATTATCGATGCATTTGATCAGGCAACAGATGAAGCAGACGATGCATTTGATCCGGCAACAGATAAAGAAGAGGATGAAGCAGATCCGACAACAGATGAAATTATCGATGCATTTGATCAGGCAACAGATGAAGCAGACGATGCATTTGATCCGGCAACAGATAAAGAAGAGGATGAAGCAGATCCGACAACAGATGAAATTATCGATGCATTTGATCAGGCAACAGATGAAGCAGACGATGCATTTGATCCGGCAACAGATAAAGAAGAGGATGAAGCAGATCCGACAACAGATGAAGTAGAGGATGAAGTTGAACCGATAGCAGATGAAGTAGAAGATGAAGCTGATCAGGCAACAGATAAAGTAGAAGATGAAGCTGATCAGGCAACAGATAAAGTAGAAGATGAAGCTGATCAGGCAACAGATAAAGTAGAAGATGAAGCTGATCAGGCAACAGATAAAGTAGAAGATGAAGCTGATCAGGCAACAGATAAAGTAGAAGATGAAGCTGATCAGGCAACAGATAAAGTAGAAGATGAAGCTGATCAGGCAACAGATAAAGTAGAAGATGAAGCTGATCAGGCAACAGATAAAGTAGAAGATGAAGCTGATCAGGCAACAGATAAAGTAGAAGATGAAGCTGATCAGGCAACAGATAAAGTAGAAGATGAAGCTGATCAGGCAACAGATAAAGTAGAAGATGAAGCTGATCAGGCAACAGATAAAGACCAGGCAACAGCGGCGGTGGTATCAGGGCAAATGATTCTAGATGCATTGGAGATGGGTGCCAAAAATATACCGGCAGAAAGTAAAGGCTTTTTACAGGTATCTGGATTAAGCTATGCAATCGACTCAACAATTCCATCGGCAGTTCAAACGAATGATCAAGGGGAGTTTGTCTCTGTAGACGGAGTGTATCGAGTGAGAAATGTAATGATAGACGGAGAACCGCTGGACCTAAACAAAGATTATACAGTGGCATCGCAAAGTTATATGTTATCGTCATATGGAGAAGGAATGACAATGTTTAGAGAAGCTGTTTTGCTAGAAGATAAAGTAAAAGCGGCAGACGAAGTGTTGTTGAGTTATGTAGTAGATGAACTAGATAGTACGAACACATATGATGATGTAAATGGCGAAGGGCGCATTGAAATTTTGGATGAAGCAACATTGCCAGTAGTAGAAGAAATAGTAATCATAGCACCGGCGAAGCCAGTAATATCAGAGCACCCGGCACCGGAAGGGGAAATTATAATTATAGCACCTCCAGTAGTGGATGAAGTTATTGTAACAGCAGATCCAGTGGTGGATGAAGTTATTGTATCAGCAGATCCGGTGGTGGATGGAGTGATTGTACCAGCAGATCCGGTGGTGGATGAAGTTATTATACCAGCAGATCCAGTGGTGGATGTAGTTATTGTACCAGCAGATGCGGTGGTGGATGAAGTTATTGTACCTGCAGTAGTGGATGAAGTGATTGTACCAGCAGATCCGGTGGTGGATGAAGTTATTGTACCAGCAGGTCTAGTGGTAGATGAAGTTATTATACCAGCAGGTCTAGTGGTGGATGAAGTTATTGTATCAGCAGATCCGGTGGTGGATGAAGTTATTGTACCTGCAGATCCAGTGGTGGATGTAGTTATTGTACCAGCAGATGCGGTGGTGGATGAAGTTATTGTACCTGCAGATCCAGTGGTGGATGTAGTTATTGTACCAGCAGATGCGGTGGTGGATGAAGTTATTGTACCTGCAGATCCAGTGGTGGATGTAGTTATTGTACCAGCAGATGCGGTGGTGGATGAAGTTATTGTACCTGCAGATCCAGTGGTGGATGTAGTTATTGTACCAGCAGATGCGGTGGTGGATGAAGTTATTGTACCTGCAGATCCAGTGGTGGATGTAGTTATTGTACCAGCAGATGCGGTGGTGGATGAAGTTATTGTACCTGCAGATCCAGTGGTGGATGTAGTTATTGTACCAGCAGATGCGGTGGTGGATGAAGTTATTGTACCTGCAGATCCAGTGGTGGATGTAGTTATTGTACCAGCAGATGCGGTGGTGGATGAAGTTATTGTACCTGCAGATCCAGTGGTGGATGTAGTTATTGTACCAGCAGATGCGGTGGTGGATGAAGTTATTGTTCCAGCAGATCCAGTGGTGGATGAAGTTATTGTATCAGCAGATCCGGTGGTGGATGAAGTTATTGTATCAGCAGATCCAGTGGTGGATGAAGTGATTGTAGCAGCAGATCCGGTGGTGGATGAAGTTATTGTACCTGCAGATCCAGTGGTGGATGTAGTTATTGTACCAGCAGATCTAGTGGTGGATGAAGTTATTGTACCTGCAGATCCAGTGGTGGATGTAGTTATTGTACCAGCAGATGCGGTGGTGGATGAAGTTATAGCAGGTCCAGTGGTAAATGACAAGCTTGGAAACACATATATCGTAGGTGAAGATGAATCTTTGTGGGATATCGCTAAGAATGCCTACGGAGATCCGATGAAGTATCCAGAAATTTATGAATTGAATAAGGGAATAATTGACAATGAAAATTTGATTTACCCGGGGCAGATAATCTATATATATAAGGAAGGAAATGTAATAGAAGAAGTTACAGAAGAGGTTACAGAAGACGTTACAGAAGACGTTACAGAAGAGGTTATAGAAGAAGTTACAGAAGAGGTTATAGAAGAAGTTACAGAAGAGGTTATAGAAGAAGTTACAGAAGAGGTTATAGAAGACGTTACAGAAGACGTTACAGAAGACGTTATAGAAGACGTTATAGAAGACGTTACAGAAGAAGTTACAGAAGAGGTTATAGAAGACGTTACAGAAGAAACTACAGAAGAGGTTACAGAAGAAGTAAATAGCATTCCAGGAACATATATAGTGAAAGAAAACGAATCTCTATGGGATATTGCAAATAAAGTGTATGGCGATCCACTTAGATATGAAGAACTCTATGAGCTAAATAAAGATCTATTAAATGGAAAAAATTTAATTTATCCTGGGCAAGTAATATATGTATATAAAGATGGAGTTGAGATAGAAACCGAAATAGAAACCGAGAAAATAGAAACCGAGATAGAAACCGAAAGTAGAAACCGAGATAGAAACCGAGAAATAGAAACCGAGAAATAGAAACCGAAATAGAAACCGAAGTAATAGAAACCGAGATAGAAACCGAGATAGAAACCGAGATAGAAACCGAGATAGAAACCGAAATAGAAACTGAGATAGAAACCGAACTAGAAACTGAGACAAAAGAAATACCGGGCACATATATAGTAGAAGAAAATGATTCATTATGGGATATTGCAGCTAAAATTTATGGTGATCCATTAAGATATGAAGACATTTATGAGTTCAATAAAGAGATATTAAATGAGAGAGGAGAAATTTATCCTGGGCAAATGCTAAAATTGCCACAGTAAATTTCTTTAGGAAGAATAAGCAGTAGATAATAAACTGAGATTCTTCCTTATTTTTTGCTACTAAATTTTACTAGTTAACGAGAGAGGATGAGGTTTAAGATATGGATAAAAAAGGTACAATATTGGGATTGATGATGGCAACATGTATTGGTTTAACAGGATGTTTAGGAAATGCAGAAGATGAAATAACGGATACAGAGCATAACTTGGATATCTCAGATATAGCGGATTTTTCACTTAATAAATTTGAAACTGTTCCAACGATGAAGCCTCAAGTTATAGAAATTAAAAAAAGTGAGGATATAAGCGAGGATATAAAAAAAGATATAGAAGAAAGGGGTATAAATATACCAGAGCCCAATATTACGATACTAGGTCAAGAAGAAATAGATTTAGAAATAGGTACAACGAAGCGAGTTGCAGGCGAAATAGTAGATGATCTAGAAATAGGTACAACAGAAGCGGGATGCAAGCGAAATAGTAGATGAGATAGAAATAGGTACAACAGAAGCGAGTTGCAGGCGAAATAGTAGATGATAGAAATAGGTACAACAGAAGCCAGGAGTTGCAAGCGAAATAGTAGATGAATAGAAATAGGTACAACAGAAGCGAGTTGCAAGCGAAATAGTAGATGATAGAAATAGGTACAACAGAAGCGGGAGTTGCAGGCGAAATAGTAGATGAACAGAAATAGGTACAACAGAAGCCAGAGTTGCAGGCGAAATAGTAGATGAACCAGAAATAGGTACAACAGAAGCCAGAGTTGCAGGCGAAATAGCAGATGAATAGAAATAGGTACAACAGAAGCCAGAGTTGTAGGCGAAATAGCAGATGAGCTAGAAATAGGTACAACGGAAGCGGGAGTTGTAGGCGAAATAGTAGATGATCTAGAAATAGGTACAACGGAAGCGGGAGTTGTAGGCGAAATAGTAGATGATCTAGAAATAGGTACAACGGAAGCGGGAGTTGTAGGCGAAATAGTAGATGATCTAGAAATAGGTACAACGGAAGCGGGAGTTGTAGGCGAAATAGTAGATGAGCTAGAAATAGGTACAACAGAAGCGGGAGTTGTAGGCGAAATAGTAGATGATCTAGAAATAGGTACAACAGAAGCCAGAGTTGTAGGCGAAATAGCAGATGATCTAGAAATAGGTACAACAGAAGCGGGAGTTGTAGGCGAAATAGTAGATGATCTAGAAATAGGTACAACGGAAGCGGGAGTTGTAGGCGAAATAGTAGATGATCTAGAAATAGGTACAACGGAAGCGGGAGTTGTAGGCGAAATAGTAGATGATCTAGAAATAGGTACAACGGAAGCGGGAGTTGTAGGCGAAATAGCAGATGAGATAAAAATATTAGTAAGTAAAAAAGATGATATAGATATAATATCAATAATTCCAGAGCCAGATATAGTAATTGTAGGATTGGATGATGAACCGATTATAGAAATAGAAGATAAAAATATTGTTGAGTATTATACAGTCAAGGAAGGAGATTCGTTGTGGGATATAGCAAGTGAGAGATTGGGCGATAAGAACAGATATATGGAGCTTTATGAAAACAACAAAGATATACTAGAGGATCCAAATAAAATATTTTCAGGACAAATTTTGAGATTATTTAATTAAAGCGCATCCTAGAAAAAATAAGAAAGTATTGTAAATGTTTTTTTGAGATTCTTAAAAAAAGAGGGTGCATTATAGCACCACTTTTTTTTTGCCTAAAAATCGGAAGAAGTTTCAATATCTAATAATTGCAAATTGGTAACTTGATCAAAAACTATAGGAGTAGTTTTTGATTGATCTTTTGGAACATTACTTTCGTGATGGGTCAATGTTTTTATCTTATCGGAAATAACGGTATGAAGCGGTTTTGTAATTGGTTTTTCATATAACTTAAGCGGATGCGCATTGTGTATTAGAGGAATGAAGTGAAACGGGTGATTTGTATATCCAACTAATACAATATTCTTATTCGATAAATTGGGTTCATCTAGGATAATAGCAACGGCCTCGATGTCGAATATGCTAAATCCACCCCCATCTAAATTTTCAAAATTTATTTGAAAAATGGTATGCCCTGAAAAATCGGGAACGTTAATAGGGCCCACTTTGACTGCCATTAATTTTTGGTTGCCCATTAGATAGCAGAGATAATCTGTATCGGGTATAGGCTTTAAATGTTTTACATAAATTCTAAGTTCTCCGAGAGTTGTTAGTCCCACTTGACCTTTTTCGATAGATGCAGTTCCCGAAACTGGTTTATGGTTAGTAGAATATCCTGGGCTGTTTTCAATTAGGTTAATACAACTGTCTAAATGCATTATGTCTGCTCCTTTGCTGTTAAAGATAATTCTAATAATAAGTATATGATTTTTTTTTTATTTAGTGACAAAGTTAAAAGATAATGCAAAAAATATATAATTAGAGAAAGTAAGTAACTACAAGACTAAAAAATTTGTCAAGGGCTTGACATAGACAGGTTTGCACTTGTATAATTGCCTTAAAAATTTGAATAGGTTGGGATTAATGACAAATACTAAAACTACTCTTACAAAACCGCTCAAAAAAATTGAGGGAATGAATAAGTTTATCAATGAATTTAATAGAAGTAAAACGGGAATTGTAGGTGGAATTATTGAGGCAGCAAAGGGACATTTGATATACACTTTGGCCGATTTTTTGGATACATGCCCTTTTGTAATTGCTAGCTCTGAAGAAGAAGCCGAAGTAGTAAAAGAAGACCTCGCGTTTTTATTTGGCAGTGAAAATGTAATATATTATCCAAGCAGAGATATTCTATTTTATAATGCGGATGTTCATAGTAATGAAATTGTTAAGCAACGAATAGAGGCGCTGGATGCTATCATAAAAAATAATGAAGCGATAATAGTAACGACAATTGACGCTCTGCTAAATCCACTTTCGCCAAAAGATGAATTTATAAGAGCTCAGATTGTAATAAAAATCGGAGATACTGTAGATTTACAGTCTATGAGTTACCAATTAATAGAAAATGGATATGAACGTGTTGGACGAGTAGAAGTGGTGGGGCAGTTTGCTATTAGAGGCGGAATAATGGACATTTTTTCTCCGGCAAATAATACACCAATTCGCATGGAATTGTGGGATACCGAAATAGATTCTATACGTAGATTTAGCCCGATAACGCAACGAACGATCGATAACATAGAAAGAGCTTACATTTATCCAAATCAGGAAATTATTATTCCTAGAGAAAAGTTGCTAAAAGCGATACCAATCATAGAAAAAGAGCTAAAAGCAACAATTGGGGTACTTAGAGAAAGTGGAGCAAAATCTGCGGCTAATAGAATCAAAGAGAATACAAACGAGGATATTGAAGCTATAGTTAATGGACTAAATATAGAAACTCAGGTATTGTATGCGCCGTTTTGTGATATGGAAACAGCGTCATTATTCGATTATTTAGAATATAAAAAAACGATTTTTATAACAGACATAAAGAAATGCAAAGACAAATTACTAAGAGTGTTTTTAGAATATGAAGAGAGTGTAAAGAGCAGATTAGAATATGGACATATGCTACCGAGCATGGTCAAATTTATATTTAATAGAGAAGAGATAATTGCAAAAGTATTTGAAAAAAACTACATTGGGTTTATGCCATTTTTAGCATCTGACGATATGGCAACAACCAAAAACATATTAGAAATTAGATTAAACGAAATTAATAGTAACTACAAAGGCTTAAAACTTTTTGAACAAGATCTAAAACAATATAAGGCCGAAGGTAAGGCAACTGTATTTTTGGCAGGTACAAAATCTAAAGCGGCGCACGTGGCCGAGATACTTGAGGAACAAAAGATATATACAGCATTAGGAGATTTAACTTATGACATTCAAAAAGGGCAAATTCTTATTGCAAGTGGATCGCTAAGTCATGGCTTTATATATGAGGATTTGGAGTTTGTAATATTAAGCGATAGAGAGTTATTTGGAAAAGATAGGAAAGTCTCAACCAAGAAAAAATACAAAGGCGCTAAAATAGAGAGCTTTATGGAGTTGGCAGAAGGCGACTATGTGGTCCATGAAAACCATGGCATAGGTATTTTTATAGGTATAGAAAAAATAGTAACAGAGGGTGTCGCCCGCGATAATCTAAAAATAAATTATGAAGGGGGAACATTATACGTAAATATAAATCAGATGGATCTAGTGCAAAAGTATGTGGGAAGCGAAGGTGCCGCTCCAAAATTAAATATGCTAGGAAACCCCGAATGGAAAAAAGCAAAATCGAAAGCAAGAAATTCGGTCAAAAATATAGCAAAAGAATTGATATTGCTATATAGCAAAAGGGAAAATTCGCGTGGCTTCGCATATGAAAAAGATTCGATATGGCAAACAGAGTTTGAGGAATCGTTTCCATATGAAGAAACATCAGACCAAATCGATGCAATACAAGCGGTAAAAACCGATATGGAAAGCGACAAAATAATGGATCGACTAATTTTGGGAGATGTAGGATATGGCAAAACAGAAGTGGCCATCAGAGCTGCATTTAAGGCTATACTAAACCACAAGCAAGTGGCATACCTCGTGCCGACAACAGTTTTGGCTCAGCAGCATTTCGAAAGATTCCTAAAGAGAATGGAGTCGCAAGCAATATCAGTGGGGGTGCTCTCAAGATTTAGAACTCCAAAACAAATTAAGGAAACGCTTAAAGGCATAGAAAGCGGAATGATAGATATTGTAATAGGAACGCATCGTTTACTATCGAAGGATGTATTATTTAAGGATCTGGGGTTGCTAATTATAGACGAAGAGCAAAGATTTGGAGTGGCGCATAAAGAAAAGTTAAAGCAAATGAGAACAGAAGTAGACGCATTAACTCTTACGGCCACACCGATTCCCCGAACATTGCAGATGAGCCTAATAGGGATTAGAGATATGTCGGTAATAGAAGAAGCACCAAGCGAGAGGCGTGCCGTGCAAACATATGTATTAGAAGAGAGCGATGATTTTATAAAAGATGCCATAAACCGCGAAATCAATCGAGAAGGACAAGTGTACTTTTTATCAAACCGGGTTCAAAATATAGTAGAAAAGGCGGCGCAACTTTCAAATATGGTGCCAAAAGCAAAAGTAGCGTTGGCGCATGGGCAGATGAGCGTGCGAGAGCTAGAAGCCATAATGGAGCGGTTTGAAAATAAAGAAATCAACGTATTAGTTTGTACAACAATTATAGAAACTGGGCTAGATATAGCAAATGCCAACACTATAATTATAGTAGACGCCGATAAGATGGGATTGTCGCAGCTGTATCAATTGAGAGGGCGAGTGGGGCGAAGTGATAAGCAAGCGTACGCGTACCTGCTATATAAGCGAGACAAAATACTCTCGGAGGTTGCGGAGAAAAGATTAAATGCTATAAAGCAGTTTACGCAGTTGGGGGCAGGCTTTAAGATTGCTATGCGAGATTTAGAAATTAGAGGAGCCGGAGATTTACTGGGCGCCAGTCAAAGCGGTCATATGGCCAAAATAGGGTATGAACTGTATTCCAAGATGCTTAAAGAAGCCATTTTAATAGAGCAAGGAGGAGGCATAGAGGAAGAAAAAATAGAAACTACTATAGAAATCAAAATTAATGCGTTTATCTCATCGAACTATATTAAAGATGAAATTCAGAAACTAGATATATATAAGAAGATAGCATCTATCAGAACAGAAGATGACTACCTAAATGTTATGGATGAAATTACAGATAGATACGGAGATCCGCCAACAACAGTACTAAATTTGTTAAATATTGCTATGATAAAGTCGATCGCAAATTCGCAAAATATTTCATTAATATCACAAAATATTCACATGCTTATGCTAAAATTCACTCATGAAGTTGAAGGGAAGGTGCTGTCCCTGCTAGCTAATAAATATGGTAAGATTTTGCGCATAAATATAGATAAAGATATCAGATTATTTTTCAATATACAGGAAATTCCTCAAAAAGAATACCTAGATTTTGTTAAACAAATATTGTGTGATATTAAAGAATATAAACAAAAAAGGGGACAATAATACGAATTTCGATAGGTGACCACAAAAAGGAGAAGATATTATGAAATTGACAAAAAAAATCGTAGCGATGGTATTAGCAGGTGTCTTATCAGTAGGAGCTTTAGCAGCATGTGCCGCATCAATGAAAGATAATGCCGATGATTCTAATGTTGCTGGTGAAGCGACAGGTGGCGCCTCCGAGTCTGCTTTTAATAATGGGGTGATGGGCGATGGAGTGACACTTGGAGTAAACGACTTAGTGGCAACAATAGATGATGTAAAAATCAATGAGTCCATCTATCGCGCATATCTATGGAGTGCGCAGTCTGCTTTCGAAATGCAATTGGGAATGGATATGGGTATAATGAAAGATATGGAAATAGAAGGCCAAACAATAGGCGAGATTGCAAAAGACAATGCACTCAAATCTGTTGCCCTTGCGATCATAACCAATAACAAAGCCGACGAAATGGATCTTAAATTAACTGCGGACGAATTGGCGCTTATCGAAGCGGACGCGTCAACATTTATAGATATCAACGGTGAAATTGCAAAGCTGCATGGATTTACAAAGCAAGATGTCATCGATCTACTAATAGGTGCCGAGCTATCCGACAAAGTTCAAAGGGCCTTAAGCGAAACTTATATGCCAGCAGAAGAAGAGATCAACGAAAGAGTAGAATTGGCAAAACCAAGCTATGAGAAAGTTACGGCTAGACATATTTTAATTGGTACAGTGGATGAGACTGGAGCCCCAGTAAGCGATGAAGTAAAGGCTGAGAAATTGGCTCTTGCAAATGAACTTTTGGATAGAATTAAAGCTGGAGAAGACATTGGTAAGTTGGCTGCAGAGTACTCAGAAGACCCTGGATCTAAATCTACCAATGGAGAATATACGTTTGGGCGTGGTGAAATGGTACCAGAATTCGAAGCTGCAGCGTTTGACAATGCAGATGGTGCTATATGGGCAGAGCCGGTGGAAACATCATATGGATACCATATCGGTCAAACCATCGATCATATAGAAGCTGATGAAGATGCCATTCGAGATGAGTATATTGCTTATGCGCAAATGAATTTTGCCGGTGAAGAAATTATGTCGTTTGTAGAAGCCGCGAAAATTGATACCACCGATGCATATGAAAAAATTGATCTAATAACAAACGTCGCACCAGAGCAAGATTTTGAGCTGATGCCAGAAGATACAACAGCACATGACCACGATCATGCAGGAGCGAGCGTAACAGCTTCATCTGATAATGTAACTATCGCGGCAGATGATGTTGAAATCGCGAAAGAAGAAGTCGAGTCAGATGATGTGGCAATCACAAAAGAGGAAGTCGACTCAGATGATGTGGCAATCACAAAAGAGGAAGTCGACTCAGATGATGTGACAATCGCAAAAGAGGAAGTCGACTCAGATGATGTCGCAATCACAAAAGAGGAAGTCGAATCAGATGATGTCGCAATCACAAAAGAGGAAGTCGACTCAGATGATGTTGCAATCACAAAAGAGGAAGTTGAATCAGACGATGTTGCAATCACAAAAGAAGCAGTTGCAGATGTTGTGCTCGCCGAAGAAACTGTTGCCTCTGAAAGTACTGCACCGATAGAAGATACAGTTAATAACTAAATAAGAATATCAAAAAATATTTCAAAGACTTTCTGCTATAGTCTACAGGAGGTCTTTTTTTAATACGGAGGAAAAAGTTATGAAGTTAAAAGTGGCGGCATTGGTAGTTGCAGGAACATTAATATTGGGATCTGCCATTGCGTATGGTACGATTGAAAATACAGTATTTAGCAGTGGAGCAATTGGTGAAGGCACAAAACTGGGTGAAGGTGAACTGGTTGCTACAATTAATGATGTTGCAGTAAATATGTCTATGTTTTGCGTATATTTATGGAGCGCGCAAAATAGCTTTGAGACAGAATATGGGCTAGACATATCATCAAAAGTGGACGGGCATAAGGTTTCAGATATTGCAAAGGAAAATGCCATTAATTCTATTGCAATGGCTATTATGGCCAATAATAAGGCCGCGGCGTTGGGAATTACTTTAAGCGAAGAGCAAGTGAGATTGATCGAAAGAGATGCGCAAATTTTTATGAATAACAACGGAGAAGTGGCAAAAGCAAATAACTTTAAAAAGCAAGATGTAATTGAGCTATTAACAGCGCTAGAAATTGTCGTGGATGTGCAAAACGCTATAGCGGAAGAATATACTCCGCCTGCCGAAGAAATTGCGACGAAAGTAGAACGCAACTTAGGCGCGTATCAAACAGTGACAGTAAAACACATTTTGCTTGCAAAAACCGACAAGGATGGCAACGAGCTGAGTGATAAAATAAAAGCAGAGAAATTGTCGTTGGCCAAAAATTTACTACAAAGAGTAAAAGATGGAGAAGATATTGGCAGATTGGCAGCTCAATACTCAGAAGATGCCACCGATGACGATGCGAAATATATTATCAGCCCTGGAGATATCGGAGGAAAACTTGAGAGAGTGGCCTTTCAAACTGCAGATGGAGGCATATGGAATGAAGTTATAGAATCGCCATATGGATACCACGTGGGTAAAACGATTTCACATAATACATCGACAGCGGAGCAACTGAGTAAAACTTATATCGCCACTGCCAAGAAGGTGTATGCGGCAGAGGTTGTAACGCAATTCGCTGGCCAAGCGACAGTCGAGCTAACAGACGCATATGATGCGATAGTGTTATGAAATAATTACCAATATAAAAACCATCTTGATAGCATAGCAACTAAATATATTGATACTGCTAAAACTAAAGCAGCAATTATTATAAGTAAATTAACATTTATAACAAAAAAGTGATACTTTATCAAAAAAAGTAAAAAAAAGGATTTGAAAACTCAATAATTGTGTAGTATAATTGGAATGGAAATAGGTTTATATATCATATAAAAAGGGAGATCAATTATGAAACTATCAAAAAAAATATTTGCGTTAACATTGGCAGGATCATTAACACTTGGAGCTGTTTCAATTTATGGAGATACAACAAAAGCAGTGAACGTTATAAATGAAGAAACAGATTCTGATGCGGTGGAAATAGAAGTGGAGATAGAAGTAGAAGACGCGACAGATGATGTAGTAGTAATAGCTGCACCCAAAAAAGCAAGTGCACTAGACGAAGAAGCGATAGTGATACTAGAAGACATCGCGGTAGTAATAGAAAATACAGACGCCACAGCTGAAGACGCAGTAGTTGTTGCACCAGAAAATACAGACGCACAGCTGAAGACGCAGTAGTTGTTGCACCAGAAAATACAGACGCAACAGCTGAAGACGCAGTAGTTGTTGCACCAGAAAATACAGACGCAACAGCTGAAGACGTAGTAATTGTTGCATTAGAAAATACAGACGCCACAGCTGAAGACGTAGTAATTGTTGCACCAGAAAATACAGACGCCACAGCTGAAGACGTAGTAGTTGTTGCATCAGAAAATACAGACGCAACAGCTGAAGACGTAGTAATTGTTGCACCAGAAAATACAGATGCCACAGTTGAAGACGTAGTAGTTGTTGCATCAGAAAATACAGACGCAACAGCTGAAGACGTAGTAATTGTTGCATCAGAAAATACAGATGCCACAGCTGAAGACGTAGTAATTGTTGCATCAGAAAATACAGACGCAACAGCTGAAGACGTAGTAGTTGTTGCAACAGAAAATACAGACGCCACAGCTGAAGACGTAGTAGTTGTTGCATCAGAAAATACAGACGCAACAGCTGAAGACGTAGTAGTTGTTGCATCAGAAAATACGACGCAACAGCTGAAGACGTAGTAGTTGTTGCATCAGAAAATACAGACGCAACAGCTGAAGACGTAGTAATTGTTGCACCAGAAAATACAGATGCAACAGTGAAGACGTAGTAGTTGTTGCATCAGAAAATACAGACGCAATTGTAATAGCTGAAGATGCGATAGTAGTTGCACAGAAAATACAATAGACGACGATGTTGTTGCAATTATAAATGGCATCGAGATCGACGAAAACTTATATCGCGCATATTTATGGAGTTCTCAATCTGCCTTTGAGATGCAGTTTGGAATGAGTATGGATGCTATGAAAGATATGGAAGTAGAAGGAAAAACGATTGGCGATATCGCAAAAGATAACGCACTCACATCAGTAGCACTCGCGGTGGCTTCTATAGAAAAAGCTGAAGAGTTGGGGATAGTATTGACTAATGAGCAACTAAAAGAGATAGAAGCTCAAGCAATAAATTTTATGGAGGTTAATGGAGAGATTGCGCTTCGTCACAATTTTGATGAATATGATGTAATCGACTTATTACTAGGAGCCGAGTTATCAAACGAAATTCAAATTGTCATCGCAGAAAATTATATGCCATCGGAAGAAGAGATTGCAGCAGAAGTGGAATTGGCAAAGCCATACTACGAAACTGTAACAGCAAGGCACATCATGTTTGCAACAACAGACGAAGTCGGGGCACCACTTAGTAATGATGAAAAATCAAATAAACTTTTGCTTGCAGAATATGTTTTAGATATCCTTGAAGCAGGCGGAAAAATCGAAAACTTTGTTGCAGTATTTTCTGATGACATTGGATCTAAAGATAATAACGGAGAGTATACATTTGGACGAGGTGAAATGATTCCTGAATTTGAAGAGGCAGCGTTTGGGCATGCAGATGGCGAGCTTTGGGATAAGCCAATAGTAACCGACAATGGATATCACGTAGGTCAAACTATTCTACATAACCCAGCAGACGAAGAATTAATAAGAAGCCAATACATTGAGTATGCAAAAGCGATTTTTGCCAATGAGGAGATGTTAGCATTAGCAGAGGAAGCAGATGTAGTTACTACTGCAACATACGATAAATTGGAGCTTATCACAGGAGCTGCATCAGAAGAAGCGCCAGAAGCATCTATAGAAATACCAGAAGCATCTATAGAAGAAGAAATACCAGAGGCATCTATAGAAGAAGAAATACCAGAAGCATCTGAAGAAGCGCCAGAGGCATCTGAAGAAATAGAAATAGTCTTTAATGATGGAGTTGTTGAAGAAGGTACTGTAATAGGTATTAACGACTTATTAGCAACCATCGAGGGAGTAAAGATAAATGAATCTTTCTATCGCGCATATTTATGGAGTACACAATCTGACTACGAAGCGCAATTTGGACTGAGTGTAGACTTTATGAAAGATATGGAAATAGAAGGCCAAACGATGGGAGATATAATTAAGGAGGATGCGCTGAAATCTGTGGCTCTTGCGATAGTGGCAAATAATGAGGCGGCAGAGATGGGTATTGCTTTGGACGAAGAATATGTGGAGGTCATAAAATCAGAAGCTGCAAACTTTATGAATGTAAACGGCGATATAGCAGAAGCGCAAGGATTTACAGAAGAAGACGTTGTGAACTTATTGGTTGGCATGGAGTTACTATATAAAATTCAAAATATCGCGGCACTGGAATATATGCCAGCCGAAGAGGAAATAGCAAGAGAGGTGGAGCTAGCGAAACCATACTATGATATAGTAACAGCGAGACATATTTTGATCACAACAACGGATGAAATGGGTCAGCCGCTAAGCGATTCGCTACAAGCTGAGAAGCTGGAATTGGCAAATAGTCTGCTAGAAAGAATTAAAGCAGGAGAAGATATAGGTCTATTGGCAGCAGAATTTTCAGAAGATCCGGGATCAAAAAACAATAATGGTGAGTATACATTTGGGCGAGGAGAAATGGTGCCTGAATTTGAGAACGCTGCGTTTGATAATGAAGATGGCGTAATTTGGGAAGAGCCAGTAAAAACATCGTATGGATACCACATTGGTCAAACTATTGCGCATAAGCCAGCAGATGAAGAGCAAATTAGAGAAGATTATATAGCTCACGCACAAGCAAATTATGCAAATGAACTAGTCCTCAAATTTATAGAAGAGGCACAAATAGAAAAGGCGGATGCGTTTAGTGGCATCGAGATAATTGCAGAAGCTATGCCAGAAATAAAATAAGAATGCGAAGTCCCTGCTAATAGAAGTGGGGGCTTATTTTTTTGCGCAGAAAAGAATTTAAAAAAATTTGGAATAAGCTTAAAAATAATTTGAATTGCAGCGACAGGCTTGTGATTTGGAAAAATGTGTGATAAAATCCTATAGAGTAAAGTTTAAAAAGGAAGTGATGCTGTGAATAAAAAGAAAATGGTTGATACGTTTGAGAGAATTTACAGAAACTCTACATATAGGATTTGGTTGTTTGTGTTGGGATTTGTTACTCTAATTCCGCTGGTAAAATTGTATAAGGCAAAAAAAGGAAAAGACGAGTTTACCAGAATTAAAGAGGCGTTAGAAAAGGAGTTAGCAGATCAAAAAGCACTGCTATACCAAGAGGCCGTCAATCATTTACAGATGAAGAATAAATATTTTAATAAAACGATGACCGATGCTGAGTTACAAAGTAGCGCACAAGCAATAGCAGATAAAAATTTTGCAGCGATTGTACACGATGCCACAATCGAGCGCGCCGGAGCTTTGGGGGTAGCAGAAATTACGGTGGCAAAATGTTTTGAAGAGTTATTGTCTAACCCGAAGTATATAGTTTTGTCGGTTCTATTTTCGTTTCCGATGTACATATTAATATGGTTATATCAAAAGCCGCTGATTAAGTATATACTGGAGCGCCTATTGATGATGATATTTGTATTGTTTGGGGTAACGTTTTTGGTATTTACGATATTGTATTTGTCGCCGATGGATCCTGCGTTAAATATTTTGGGGCAAACAGCAACCGATACGCAAATAGAACAATTTAACAAAGTTTATGGATTAGATGAGCCATATTTGGTGCAATTGTTTGAAAGCTTCAAAAGTTTGATCACATTTGATTTAGGAAATTCGTATCAGGGCAACGAAGATATTGCAGTAGCAATTATGAATAAATTTCCAATAACATTAATTGTAGCGTTTTGGGCAGTGTTTGTGTCGGTCTCTATTGCAATCCCATCGGGGATTATTTCTGCGATAAAGCAATACTCATCATTTGATTATATCTTTATGTTTGTGGCATTGATCGGGTTGGCAATTCCAAACTTTTGGCTAGGCCTAATTTTAATACTAACATTTTCGATTAATTTACATTGGTTGCCAGCGACATTTCAAGTGGGCAACTGGATGAGTATAATTATGCCCGCAATTGTTTTGGGAACGGGGATGTCGGCATCGGTGGCACGTATGACGCGTTCGTCGATGCTAGAGGTAAAGTACTCCGACTATGTTTTGACCGCACGTGCGAAGGGATTAACAGAGCGCAAGGTGGTCTTAAAGCATATTTTGGGAAATGCGTTGATTCCGATTGTAACAGTTATAGGGATGCAATTTGGAGGAATGCTTGGCGGATCTGCTGTAACAGAAAAAGTTTTTAACATCAACGGGCTGGGTTCGTGGATAGTAGACAAACAATTTGTGCCAGACATTCCGGTGGTGCTTGCAGGAGTGGTCTATATTTCAATTGTCATCAGCCTTGTAAACTTGGGTGTAGATATTTTGTATGCAGTTATCGACCCGCGCATTAAGTCCAAAATGAAAAATTACTAGGAGGGAACTATGGCAAATACAAAAAGCAATACCGAGTTTTATACTAAAAAAATCAATAAAAAAAAGCTGAGTGCGTCGCTTGAATATACAACGAGCAAATTGTCGTGGCAGATCTCGATGGGGATTATAATTATTTCACTATTAAGCGCATATGACTTAAGGCAGATGGAGATTAAGACGCTGCCATTGGTTGTGGCGGGGGTATTTTTGGTAGAGTTTTTGATACAGTATAAAATTTATTGGAAAATAGTGTCAGAAGTGATAGCGGGAGAAATAGACCCAGCGACGAGAAAATTGGGGTTGGCATTGATGCCGTTTGTAGTAACGGGCAACTTCTTTATGTTTATCGCAGGTTTTATGTTAATTAAGGACCGCAAAACTATAGAGTATCAGCTGGCGGTCTATTCGTTTCTTACCACCATATTTATCATACTGCTTTCGTGTATCAACTTATTTAAGGAGAGTGTAGTAGATACATTTTGGCTGGGCATCGCGATTTATGGGGCATATGCGGCAATCAACTTGGTTAGCGTATATTTTGCAGGCATCTACACACTCGAAAGACGCCCAGACAAAAAGTTTTTACCTCTGGCAGTTGTGGGAGTTGCAGGAATTCTAATAGGCAACGTGTTTGCATTTTTGATGGGCATCATTGCAATTGCCAAATATTATAATAAGAACGAAGAAGTATCGATAGAATGGGTAGATGTTGTGCGACGGTTGTTTAAAAACTATATGGCATCGATCGGAATGTTTGTAGTTGTATTTTTGATATCAGTATCAATCGCATCGTTGCTAACATTTGACTATGAGATTGCGACATTGAATAATTACGTGGCATTGCTGGAGCCGCCAAGCCTGACGTATCCGTTTGGAACAGATGAGCTGGGAAGATGCGTATTTACGAGAATAGTCTTTGGAGCACGCATATCTTTGTTAGTGGGGGTTGTGGCAACGGTTGTACCAATTATAATTGGAGGCTTTTTGGGAGCAGTATCGGGGTATTATGGCTCACACACAGACAATATCATAATGCGTTTGTTAGACGTTTTGTATGCAGTGCCTGGAATTTTGTTGGCAATTGCCATTATTGCAGTGTTTGGTGTAAGCACAATGAACCTGATACTGGCACTTTCGATCGGGGGGATTCCTCTATACGCAAGGACGGTGCGTGCAACAGTTTTGGGGCTGTCGGGGCAAGAATTTGTGGAAGCGGCAAAGGCCTGCGGAGCCAAAGATGGTACCATTATATTTAGACACATAATTCCGAATGCATTGGCGCCAGTTATTGTACGAGCAACAATGGGGATAGGTTCGGCTGTTTTGTCGACTTCGAGCTTATCGTTTTTGGGGCTGGGTGTGGAGTCGCATGTGCCGGAGTGGGGAAACATTTTAAAGGCGGGCTCAACGTATCTAGAAACCAATCCATACATTGCAATTTTTCCGGGGTTGGCAATAATTTTAATTGTATTAGCATTTAACTATTTTGGAGACGGCTTGCGAGACGCGCTAGATCCTAAATTCAAATAAGGAGCTACTATGGATACAATATTAGAAGTTAAAAATCTGCATATACATTATGTGACCGATGATATGACAGCCAAAGCAGTAAATGGAATCGATTTTACACTTAGCCAGGGCGAGAGTTTGGGGCTTGTGGGCGAAACAGGTGCAGGCAAAACAACGACGGCGCTATCAATATTGCAGCTTTTGCCAGAGCATTCGGGAGTGATTGTAGACGGTGAAATTTTGTTTGAGGGCAAAAACCTGATCTATAATACAGATAAAGAGAATCAAGCATTGCGTGGTAGTGGAATATCGATGATTTTTCAAGATCCGATGACCGCGTTAAATCCTATTATGACGATTGGCGATCAGCTGAGTGAAATTTTAACTACGCATAATAAAATCAGCAAGACTAATGCTAAAAAGCAGGTTATTGAAATTTTGGAAATAGTGGGAGTTAAGGCTGATAGATACGATGATTATCCGCATCAATTTTCGGGGGGACAAAAGCAGAGAGTGGTAATTGCGATGAGCTTGCTGTGTACTCCAAAGTTGCTAATAGCAGATGAACCAACAACGGCACTAGACGTGACAATTCAGGCGCAGGTTCTAGAGATCATAAACGAGTTGCGAGGCAAATTTAATATGGCAATGATTTTGATTACGCATGATTTGGGAGTTGTAGCGGAGACGTGTAATACAGTTGCCATTATGTATGCGGGGCAAATTGTGGAAGCGGGCTATGTGAAAGATGTGTATCTGTACCCGAAGCATCCATATACAAAGGGGCTGTTTGATTCGATTCCCAAGCTTGATGACGATGTAGCGGAGCTGATACCTATCGAAGGGCAAATTTCAAATGCGGCAGACCTGCCAACGGGATGCTATTTTCATCCACGATGTAGATACTGCCAAGATATCTGCAAAGTAGAGCAACCAGCAGTGAGAGGAACCAAGCATAAATTTATGTGTCACTTCGATAATTTTAACTATGCGGAGGAGGAAAATGAATGAGCATTCTAATAGAAACGAGGCGTTTGAAAAAGTACTTTCCGGTGCCAGCAGGTTTTTTACACGCAGTAGATGACATAAATTTAAGCATCAACAAAGGTGAAACGCTGGGAATTGTTGGAGAATCTGGGTGTGGAAAGTCAACACTAGGGCGCGTAATTCTCAGATTGCACGAAGCAACGAGCGGAGAAATTTTGTATGATGGGATGGACATCAATAATTTTACAGCAGATGAAATGCGCTTCATGCGGCAGAACATGCAAATCATTTTTCAGGATCCATATGCATCGCTAAATCCGAGAATGACAATTGGCAAGATAATTGGCGAACCATTGCGGTTGCATAAGATATATAAGACGGACAAAGATCTCCGAGGGCGAGTGGAAGAGCTAATGGATTTGGTGGGGCTTCCGCGTCGATCATATAATCAGTATCCGCATGAATTTGACGGGGGTCGTAGGCAGCGAGTGGTTATTGCAAGAGCATTGGCGATCAATCCGCAATTTATTGTATGTGACGAGCCAGTTTCGGCGCTCGACGTATCGATACAAGCGCAGATATTAAATTTGCTAATGGATCTACAAAAAAAGATGGGGTTGACGTATATGTTTATTTCGCATGACCTATCGGTGGTAAAACACATCTCGACGAACATTGGGGTGATGTACCTGGGGCAACTAATAGAGAAGGCACCAACCAAAGCGATCTTTAATGCGCCATATCATCCATATACGATTGCGCTTTTGTCTGCAATACCATCGATCAATGTGCTAGAGAAAAAAAGGAAAATTGTGCTAAAAGGTGAAATCACATCGCCAATTAACCCGAAAGTGGGATGCAGATTTGCTGCGAGATGTCCATTTGTACAAGAGGTTTGTACGACCAATACGCCGGCATTGGCGGAGTTAGAAGATGAGCACTTTGTAGCATGCCATAGAGCAAATGAAATTAAAGAAGGAGCAATTTTCTATACCTAAGATATTGAAAATAGATAAAGATTAAAAAATTAGGAGGATTTAGAATGAAGAAAAAGTTATGGGCATCATTAATATTGGCAACGATGGCAATGGGGTTAAGCGCGTGTAGTTCAGAAAGTGAAAGCAATGATGCGGCAAAAGAAACTATAAGAATCGTGGGAATGTCATCAAACGAGATAGACTTAAATATTCTTGCAGATCAACTTAAGAAGGCAAACTTTGATGTTGAAATAAATATGCAGCCAGACTATTCTAGCTATTCCGCGGCGGTAGATACAGGAGATTGGGACCTAAACCTAACTGGATGGACAACAGTAACGGGCAACCCCGACTATGCGGTGCGCGATGTTTTTGCAACATGGGGGGCATATAATAACCAAGGGCTAAGCGACCCAGTAGTGGACGCATTAATTGAGCAAGCATCTACCGAAACGCCAGATAAATATGTACTGACCTATGCGGAGCTAGAAAATGTTTTGGTAAATGAAAACGCATATATGGTGCCACTATATTCCTCGCTGCGAATGCAAGGAGTAAACACAGAGTTGATGGAGCCAACAATGCGCCAGCCAAAGTCGCGCTCGGCAGTGTGGGAAGAGTGGACATATATCGACGAATCGCTAAACGAAACGCGCCCATTCGTTATGACACAAACATCTAGCTCACTGACATCGTTGGACCCGATTCAGGCAAATGATGGGTCAATAAACCAGCTTTCATCTAACATAAATATACGTATAGTAAATCTAACCGATGAAGATGTGGTAGAGGCAAAAGGTTCGCTATCGCATAATTTTGCAATAGCAGAGGGAAATACCGAGTACTACTTTTTGTTAAGAGACGATGTAAATTTTGCCAAAGTGGAAGATAAAGAAGCGGTCGATACGGGCGAGCGAGTAGGTGCAGAAGATGTGGTCTTCACAATGAATAGAGCAAAAGACAAAGACAGCGTACCAGTTCATAAGACGTATGTGTTACATTCACATATGAAAGAAATTTCGATCGTAACCGATTTGAATGAGTTGAGCACCACGATAGATTCATCGACGGGCAAACCGATTTTAGAAACATTAACTGCAGGGGTAGATACAGAGATCGCAAAACTAACTGACGATAAAACCAAAGTTGACAACGCAGCCGGAGTCTATCAGGTAGTCAAAATAGAAACAACCAATCCGTTTCCGCAGGTGTTAAATTATCTTGCGCATCAGTCGGCAGGGATTTTAAATGCGGAGCAAGTTAGCTCATTAAACTCCAAATTTGATGTATCAAATTATGATGCAACAAAAGATGTTGGGTACGGAGATTTCAATGCAATCAAATCGGGAGACAATCACCTGTGGATGTCTGGACCATACGCATTAACGTATGTAAACGACTATGAAGTTGCATTTGAGAAAAATCCTGGATATATGCCAGATACATTCCATGAGCCACGAATTGAAGATATTGTAATAAAATTTATTAAAGACGATACAAGTGCAACATCGGCATTTAGAAGCGAAGAAATCGATTTTTTACCAGCAGTTAGCGTAACGCAAGTAGAAGTTTTGGATGCGAGTGATAAGTTTGAAGTAATGAAGCGCTCATCTAATGCGGTAACATATGCAACATTCAACCTTGCAGATGGGAATAAGTTTGCAGATGCAGATTTGAGAAAAGCAGTTTTGTATGCGATCGACCAGCAAGCGTTCATAGCGGTAAAGAAAAATCTAGTTAACCCGGCATTTTCAACCATCTCAACATTGGTAGACACGGGCAATATTCATAAAGTGGATCTCGAAAAGAGTGCGAAGCATATGGCGGCGTATCAAGCGAAATAAAAAAAAACAATAAAAAATGAAGAAAAATAAATTTATTGACTAGCCTTGACAGAATTATAAACATTATTTTAGGAATAAAATAAAAATTAGCGCTGCAATAAAATTTAGCATTATCAAGAGAAAAACAGCATTTGTAAGGAGATATATATTTATATAGTCCAGAAAAAACAAGGAGGGGGGGCTTGTTTTTTTTGGACTTTTTTGTAAAAATTTCTAAATAATGCATAAATCGAATTTAAAAGTCGCATAATAACTCCAAAGTTCTATATATAATTTTAGTTTTAACATCTTATTTGCGACATCATAGAAGGAGGTTGTTTACGTTGAAAGCAACAGGCATCGTTAGAAGAATAGATGATTTAGGAAGGGTAGTAATACCAAAAGAAATTAGAAGAACTCTGAGAATTCGAGAAGGTGATCCGCTCGAAATCTTTACAGACAATGCAGGTCAGGTAATTCTGAAAAAATATTCTCCAGTTGGGGAGTTAAGTACATTTGCGAAGGAATACGCAGAAACATTGGCTCAAACCACCGGACATATTGCATGCATTTCGGATAAAGATCAAATAATAGCAATATCAGGAGGTGCCAGAAAAGACTTCCTAGAAAAGAGTATAAGCAAACATCTCGAAAAAGTAATCGAGAGTAGAAATATATTAAAAGCTAGAAGAGATGAGAAACAATTTATTCCGATTTTATCTGAAGGAGATGCGTCATATGCATCAGAAATAATCGCACCGATAATTTCTGAGGGCGATGCTATTGGGTCGGTTATATTTTTGAGCACCGATCAAAATATAAAAATGGGTGAAGTCGAAGAAAAATTGGTTCAGTCTGCGTCAGGATTTTTAGGAAAGCAGATGGAACAGTAAAATTTATCGAAAAACTTAAAAAAAATTGCATTTATATCTTGACAAATGTTCATTAAACCTTTATAAATAGTGTAAAGCGTTGTTGTATATACGGTGGACACGCTCGAAATGGTGCTTTTGCCATATTTTAGGAGGAATATAATGAATAAAACAGAATTAGTAGCTTCAATGGCCGAAAAATCGGGGCTAACTAAAAAAGATACCGAAAAAGCTTTAAAAGCATTTGAAGAAAGTGTAATGGATGAGCTTAAGAGTGGTGGAAAAATTCAGTTAGTAGGCTTTGGAACATTTGAAGTTACTAACAGAAAAGCGCGAGTAGGAAGAAATCCTAAAACAAATGAAGAGATACACATTCCGGAAAGTAATGTCCCTAAGTTTAAGGCAGGGAAAGCCCTTAAAGATATGGTAAATCTTTCGAAATAAATCAGGGCCCTATTATAGGGGTTCTTTTTTTTTAAAGGAGAATAATATGAGAATCGATAAATTTTTAAAAGTTAGTAGAATAATTAAACGACGAACTATTGCACAAGAAGCATGTGAAAAAGGTCGCGTTTTGATCAACGGAAAAGTTGCAAAACCAGGATCTGTGGTAAAAATTGGCGATATGTTGGAGCTTAATTTTACAAATAATGCTACAAAATATGAAGTTTTAGAAATTAAAGAGCATGTAAAGAAAGAAGAAACTACTTTAATGTATAGGATTGTGGAATAATTTATATGCACTATAAATATAAATAGTATATATTGATATTTATAGGGAGTGGTGAAATTGGACGAGAAAGTGCGTAAAAAACATGAAGTTAGCTTGATTGATAGAAAAAAATTAGTTCTTACAGCCATTAAGGATGTTTTTTCTTTTGATGAGCAACTGATTAAACTTGAGACGATTTCAGACGGCTTTATGGATATAAAAGGAACCAAACTTCACATAATCAAAATAAATCTGGAGAGCGGAGAATTGATTGTGGAAGGCAATATAACAAGCATTATATACGATAACGGAGCGCCTGCAAAAAAAAAGTCAGGGTTGTTTCGAATAATTAGATAATTAGATAAGTGGGTGAACTATGATAAATCAACTGGTATCAGATCAAGCGGCACTGTTTTGGGAGTGTATTAAGATTGGTATAGTTATGGGGGCGATCTACGATTTACTTCGTATCGCCAGAAAAATTATAAAGCATATTGACATATTAGTACATATTGAAGACATATTGTATTGGGTAACCTGTAGTTTTATAGCTTTTGGTGTTTTATATATGCATAATTACGCAGATATTAGACCATTTTCGATTATAGGAATCGGTCTTGGTGCGGCGATGTATTTTTTAACTTTAAGTATTATTTTTATGAAAATAGCAACGGAGATAATAAACTTTATTCATGCGTGTATAATACGCATATATAACCTGATTTTAATTCCGGTAAATTGGATAATCCGTCGGCTTAAAATTCCTGTAAAATACGCAAATAAAAAGCGCATTGTTTATGTTGAAAAAGGAAAAGAAGAAGCAAGACGAATTAATCGCAAAGTTGTTATGGGACAAGCTGATATTAAAACAGATATCAATATTATTAGAAACAGAGTCAAAAAATAAAATTACCAAGTGGTATTGGGGTCAAATCCAAATACTTGCAAAGGTTCAAGCAAATCGCTTTTCGCAATATCCTGAGGAGAGACAAATAAGCCTCGATTACTATCTATATTCATTTTAAATGGTATATAAGCCTGCCAAATTATATGCGCACAATGCGTAATATTGGGAGGCTTTTTTGAATGCTTAAATGCTAGTATATTGTAAGGTATACCAGAAAGAGTGGCGATAGCATTGGCGGCCACATCATCTAAAAAGGCGTTGGTTTTGCCTACGGGGCGTAGCATCTTAAAAGTTGTATAATATTCCCAGTTTTCAGCCTTTTGTAGTCGGCTAACGCTACCAGGGCTAAAAGATTCCAAAACGTAGCCATTAGCGGCGTCGACAACGATTCCCGCATGTCCATGTCTCCAATTAAAGGTATATGTGGATTTGGTTAAAAAGATATCTCCGTTTTGATATGGTGCAAGCTCAAAAACTTTTTGCCTTTTGCCAGCAATCAAAAATTGATCCCATCTTGTAATAATGCTCATATTTGTTTTAACGATGTTGATTGGGTCGTAATACTCTTTTTGAAACTCTAGCATACGAGCAACAAAAGAAGGAGTTTGCTGCAGTTGATCCACAATAGGCTGATATATACCAGTTTGCTCGAGTATAATTTGATAATCGGCGCTGGTCAAAATGGGCTTGGTAAGTATAGGTATTAGATCGATTTTGGAGTGCGAAGGATAATAGAAGCCGTTTTGCTTTACAAGATAGGTAGAACCCAGACAGATAGTAGTAATGATGGCTATAAGTAAAATAATTTTTTTCAAGACGTGATCTCCTTATGTGATTTGATAAAATTATTTTGACCGAAAAAGCTATTTTTAAAACCAAATTATGTATATTTTTGAATATTTGCAAGATACTATTAATATAATTCTTTGTGGACATAAATTTGTTCTAGAGTTTAAAAATTATGTTATGTGGAGAGAGGTTTGGCTAATGAGACAAATTTTGAATATGGATTTTGACTGGAAATTTCATGACGGAGATATTGTATGTACAAATTTTAATTCGGTACATGAAATCTTTGAAAATCCGAGCTTTATGAAATCGGCTAACTGCGGTATATCAAAAGTGGGATATAATTTGCATAAATGGGATGATATTAAGGTACCGCATGATTTTAGACACTACAAATCAGAATTTTCTGAAAATGCTGTATCATCACAGGGATATTTAACCACCGGTATTGCTTGGTATAGAAAAGAATTTTTTGTGCCAGCAGAAACAGAGGGAAAAAGCATTACAGTCGAGTTTGATGGTATCTTTAGAGATAGCGAAGTGTATGTTAACGGAAGTTATGTTGGCAATCATTTAAGTGGATACACAAGTTTTAGCTATGATATTTCGGACTTTATATTATATGGCGAAAATAACGCTATTGCAGTGCGAGTTGACGCGACCAAATATGAAGGCTGGTGGTATGAAGGAGCTGGAATATATCGTGATGTGCGTTTGGTAATAGCAGATCGTCTAAAAGTAAAGTATAGCGGAGTATTTGTAAAGTCGGAAGTTAGAGGAAACGCTGGCGGAATTGAGATAGATGTGGAGCTTGAAAACGAAGCGGCGAATAACGGAGATGCGAGACTTGTTGCTGAAATTTTGTCGCCATGTGGAGAAAAGGTTGGCGAGTTTGATACTACTATAAAATTGACAGAATATGAAGAGACTTGCGCTACTATCAAAGGAGAAATTAGTAATATTTGCTTGTGGGAGCTAGATAGCCCTAAACAATATAAAGCTGTAATAAGTGTGTATCTAAATGATCAAAAAGTGGATGAATACACGCAAAAATTTGGATTTAGAACTATTGCGTATACGGTAGAAAATGGGTTTGTGCTAAATGGAAAGCCAACAAAGCTTCAAGGGGTATGTGTTCACGATGACTTTGCAGGTGTTGGGGGAGCGATGAGCCGATCTGTCATTAGGCATAAGATTTTCTTATTAAAGCAATGGGGCGCTAATGCCTATAGAAGTTCTCACAACCCGCCGTCTCCATATTTGCTAGAAGCTTGCGATGACTTTGGTATTTTGGTGATGGACGAAGTGCGTCTTATGAGCAGCTCAAAGGAATTTTTAGGACAGATGACAGATCTAATAAAGCGTGATAGAAACCATCCGAGTGTATTTATTTGGTCTATTGGAAACGAAGAAATGGCAATACACGGGCGTAAAGTGGGCGTAAAAATTGGAAACCATATGCTACGTGTAGCGCATAAGCTGGACCCAACTAGAGCCTGCACGTATGCTAATAACGGACATTGGCATGATATTACTATATTCCATGAGCAAAATGGCCTTCATATGGATGTATATGGATTTAATTATTATTGCCTAAGAACATTTGATATGTATGAGAGATTCCACAAAAAATATCCAGATAAGATGATTATAGGAACAGAAAACGGTTCGGCATTGTCGACGAGGGGACAATATTTACCAAGAAAAGGCGAAGACACTGCAGATGCGTATACCAAGTCTTCTATGAAAATTATGATCTGGAGCAACCCGGAGAGATTGTATAACATCAGTGCGTATGGTGAGGCATATACAACTTGGGGAGCAACACCGTTAGAAACATTTAGAACTGCAGAGCCAAATTATGTTTCAGGATATTTCTTGTGGACTGGGTTTGACTATAGAGGAGAAGTTGTTCCGCTAGATTGGCCAAGTACAATCACTCGTTTTGGGTTAATTGACCTCTGCGGCTTTACCAAAGATTTAGGGCATCACTGCCGTGTAAAATGGTCTCAAGAGCCGGCGATTCACTTGTATCCACATTGGACATTTGATGACAATGTAGGTGAGTTAGAAGTGGATATGGTCGCTAATACCGAAGAAGTGGAACTAATTGTGAATGGAAATTCGTATGGCAGAGTAGAAAACCCTAAATGGGATATCGTGAAAAACTTTGTAAAATATGAAAAAGGCGAAATTACTGCAATCGGTTATAATAATGGAGTCGAAGTGATTAGAACTGGCTACAAGACTGCAGGAAAACCGGCAAAGATTAATCTAGAAATTGTTCAGCCGCGAGATTATGTCGCAGATGGAGAAGATAATGTGTTTGTAAAAGTGGATGTTTTGGATGAAAATGGAATTCACTGCCCTAATGCAGATACGTTGATCTCGTTTGAAGTGACTGGTGACGGCGAATTTTTGGGTTGTGGAAATGGGGATCCGCTCGACTTGGCTCATGAAATGAATCCATCTAGAAATCTATTTAACGGATTGGCATTAGTAATTATGAAAACTAAACGTCATACTGGCAAAATGAAGCTTGTTGCTAAATCTTTTGGCTTAGAATCTGCCGAGATAGAAGTGGATGTAACAATCCCTGCAACAGATGTGTTGGTAGAATCTGCAAGAAGCAAGACTAAACCAAAAGCAGCAGAACCCGAAAAAGATGCTGCTGATAATGCATTTTAATAGTTTTGATGATGTCTCTCATTTATTTGGGAGACTATTTTTGGTGCCTAAAATACAATGTTAAGATGATCATTTATGACCATTTTTTTTGACATTGAGTTACTGGAAGGATGTTGATTAATAAACATATTTATATCAATCAAATCTTTGTATGATAATTCCAAGTGATCTGCAAAAGTAATGCCACCTGTATAATATGGATTATTTAATTCGTGCGCAAGTTCAAATGGATGAGCTGTATAAATTGTAGTGCCAGATTGAGTATTGTTTAATAAGTTAAAAGTGGCCCACTTAAATTCGGAGTAATCGCTAAGAGGAAGAAATTTGATATATAAAGTGCCCTTCATTAAAAAATCGCCAACAAATAATTGTCGTCTTTGAGGGTCGTATAGAGAAATAGATTCAGAATGGTGACCAGGTGAATATAATGATTGCAATTGTCTGTTGCCTAAATTGATAAATTGTTGATTCTCCAAAACCTTAGAAAACTTTATTTGTTTTGATGGTTGCCCTTCTAATATTCGGAGCGTAGATTTAAGGGAGGGATATATAGTGTTATCGAGCACATTTTGCTGTAATAAAAGTTGATTTTGAGATAAGTATATGGTTTTAAATTTATCGATGTTTCCGATATGATCATAGTGATAATGACTAATCATATGAATTATAGGCAGATCTGTTAGTGCTTGTACGACAGCAGAAATATCTTGTATACCAATTCCAGAATCAAATAGCAATGCTTGCGTATCGCCTATAATTAAGTAGCTATAATTTCTTTGCCAATACCGAGGCTCGCCTATTGCAATAGTAGTTTTATCAATATGCTTTAAAGTAAAATAATCATCAAACCATATCTCATCATCATAGATAAAAGTTGTGCTTTTCGGAGAAATTTTGGATCGTTTAGATAATAATTTCGGCAATATGTCATATATTTTTGTGTAAATACTCATATATTTTATCATTCCTGTCGATTAATATTTTTTTATTGCTACTACTATTAATATGTATCAAAAAAATATAATAGTAGTATATAACAAAATGGCCCTAGTCCGCTTGAACGGTGCTAGAGCATTGATAATTCAATTAGTATAACAATAGACTATGGTTATGTCAAATAAAAAATTATTGTGATAATATTTCGACATATCCGAGATCGGCATTAACGCGAATTCGTTGCCCAGTTTTAATAAGTGTAGTCGCATCCTCTACCCCGACAACTGCAGGTAAACCATATTCGCGAGCAACTACGGTGCCATGAGTTAGCAATCCGCCAATCTCCATAACTAGTCCAGCGGCATTTATAAAAAGTATAGTCCAGCCAGGATCTGTAAATGGAGCGACTAAAATTTCGCCTACTTCAACTTTGGCATCTGCAGGGTCGGTAATCACTCGCGCAAAGCCTTCAACTACTCCTGATGATACGGCCATTCCTGGTAATGCGTCCTTTGGAAATTGCTCCATGTTTTGCTTAGCGGTGATGATCTCACCATCGCTTGTCATAAGGCTAGGAGGTTTCAAACGACCAAAATATTCGTATTCGTTTTTTCTAGTGGCAACAAGATCCTGAAATACTTCTTCGTTTTGGACCGCAGCGTATAGCTCCCAAAATCCCAAATAAAATATATCTTCGCGATTATCAATGCGCCCGGCGGCAACAAAGGCATCAGCTATTTCTAGATATAGTCGTCTATTATGTTTCAAATAGTGGGTTATTAAAAATTTATGATGCTCTCTAAGAGGCATACAATCTCTAAAAATTTTGATAAGCTTTGTCGCTCGTTTGGCTTTTCTAGAACCATGTTGCATGCGAATGACTTCTATAAATGCTTTTTCCATAGTATGAGCATGTTGAACTGTTGCTAAAAAGTTTTTGCGATGCTCTCCAGAAATGCCAGTTTCTACCAGCGATAAAATAGATTTGGCAATAAACTTTGGATTATCAGCCCATCGCGTAACTGCAATATCGATTTCGCCTGCAGCACGGGATCCATATTTGGCCATAAAATTGTTAAAGCTAGTTCGAAATTCGGTATAATCATCACCTAAATTATTGACGCGTTCAAAAAGTGAATCATAGTCTGTATCAGATAAAAGATCAATAAGATGAGAGTTCGCACGTACAAGGTCTGCTAAATCACCAATCCACAGCCCCAAAAGAGTGGTAATATTTCCTTCTAATCCTTTAGAAATTTCGCTTATGTACATAGAACTTCCCAGTAACTTAAACTCCATTTTTGTAAGCAATTTCATAGCAACAATTCCAGGAATCACTTCAGATAAAATATTTTGAATAGCAGATTTGAGAAAAATACTTTGCTCATATATAAATTCTAATTTATCTTTGTGGGTTCCGGTGATCGAATAAAGTTTATTAAGTTCGATAACTTGTTGCTCTACTAAAAAATCTATTTTTTCAACTATATTAGAAGTATCCTGTGTGATAAAATTTTTAATGGATTGAAATAAAACGGGTTTAAATTGTTTTTTAAATGGATTCAAGTTAAGGTTTGATTTAATTTTGTCATGTTTGGATTGAACTAGCTGCTTAATTGCGGTTCCTAAATTTGCATCCACATTATTGATGATTGCAGGAAGTATTTTTTGGCCTAATTTATGGGTTAAAAAAGGTGAGATATTTATATATAATCTGCCTGCAGCATTGGCTAAAAAGCGTGGATTATATTCTGCAAGTGGAATATCTTCCGTTCGAAATAGCAATTTTATCGAATCTTGCCCTAGCGGAGATATCGGGTTTGTCATCATCTGAATATGATTGAGTGATAAAAACACTTCTAAATCTGATGTAGTAGAAGTAGGTATCGGAAATAGAGATGTTATTGATCGTGTTTGTAGTATAAATATTTTGCCAGCATCAATGCACCATTCAATATCTTGAGGAGCGTCGTACATTTGTTCTAATTTTAACCCCAAAAGGGCAAGTTGCTCAATAGTATTATCGTCTAGTACGGTCATGATAGATTGATTTACATCAAGCTCCACTTCTGTTGTTCCTACATGGGTATCAGAAATAACGGCAGTCTTTTTGACGGCTATATGTTTACTTTTTATCTTAGATAATTTTTTATTATATTTGTAAATATCTGGCAAAATTGTGCCAGACGCGAGTGATTCGCCAAGTCCAAAACCGGCATCTATAGAAATGTACTTTCGATTTCCGGTCACAGGGTCTGCGGTAAACATTATGCCTGCAGAATCAGAATTGATCATCTGCTGAACTACAACTGCCATAAAAACTTGGTCATGAGCTATATTCTGTTGGTTTCTATATAATATAGCACGATCGTTATATAACGATGCCCAACAACTTTTGATAGCATACATAATATTGTCTATGCCTGAAATATTTAAGTATGTATCTTGCTGTCCGGCAAAGGATGCGTGTTTTAAATCTTCTGCAGTTGCGCTAGATCTAATAGCAAAGCGGGTACTGGCTGGAAATATGGCTAGGGCAGCGACAATCTGATTTTCTAATTCTTGATCCATTTCTTTTGATACGAAGTTGTCTCTAATTTGTTTTGAAATATCTGATATATTTTCTAAATTGACAGTTTTCAATTTAGCCATAATTTCAGAGTTTTTATTATCACCCCAAAAAGTTTTGTATGCTGCTGTAGATATACAAAATCCATTAGGAACTGGCAATCTGGCCTGAAAAATTTTTCCTAGATTAAATCCCTTACCACCAACAAGATTTAAATCTCCATCTCCTATTTCTTCGAAAAAAATAATTTGGTTCATTTATTTTCCCCCTTTCTATATAATTATACCAAAAAATCAAAAACGTGCAACTATTTTAATGCTATATTGAGAAAGACGACCCAGTTGAGTCGTCACTATAGTTTTAAATATGCCAAATTTCTTCATTATATTCTGCAATAGTTCTGTCGCTAGAAAAAAATCCAGCTTCTTTGATATTGCGAAGCATTAGTTTGGACCAATTTTCTCGGTCTTCATAGTCGGATAGCATTTGTTCTTTAACTTTAATATAATCGAGGATGTCAATTAGAGTCATAAAATAATCTTTGCGAATAATTTCTGTGTGCAACGCTAATAGAGTAGGTACATCACCAACTTTAAGCATTTGCGGAGAAATAATAAACCCGACTAGTTTGCGAATATATTCATCGTTGATATATAGGTCAGCTGCAGTGTAGCCATTGGATTTGTATAGATCGATAATCTCATCGCTGTGCTTGCCAAAAGTGTAGATGTTTTTTGAGCCAACAAGCTCGGCTATTTCGACGTTTGCACCATCTTGCGTACCTAAAGTTACCGCTCCGTTTAGCATAAATTTCATATTGCCGGTTCCGCTGGCTTCTTTTGATGCAAGAGAAATTTGTTCTGAGATATCACAAGCCGGAATAAGCTTTTCTGCAAATGTTACGTTGTAGTTTTCGATCATAACCACATTTAGATGCGGCGAAACTTCGGGATCGTTTTTGATAATGTCGCTGATACACAATATGGCATGAATGATGTCTTTGGCAGTTGTATATGCGGGTGCAGCCTTTGCTCCAAAGATTGTTGTAATTGGAGTTTTTGGAATATTTCCCTTTTTGATTTCAAAATATTTGTGAAAAATATAAAGCAGATTCATTTGCTGTCTTTTGTATTCGTGAAGTCGCTTGATTTGAATATCTAAAATAGAGTGATCATCGATATCAATATTGGCCATTCGCTTTAGATATTTTTTGAGATGCGTTTTCTTAAGCTGCTTAATTGCGAGGAGTTCTTGTAATGCCGCGGGATCGTTTTCGAGAGCTCCAAGTTTGGTGAGGTTTGTGGCATCCTCTCTAAAATCACCTGCGCCATGCTTATCGATAAAAGCTGTTAACTCTGGATTTGCATGGAGAAGCCATCTTCTAAATGTTATACCGTTAGTTTTGTTGTTAAATTTATCTGGATAAATATCGCAGAATGCAGACAACTCCTCTTTTTTAAGAATTTCTGTATGCAAAGCTGCTACGCCATTTACGCTATATCCGTAGTGCATATCGAGTCTTGCCATATGAACCCTATTTTTGGAGTCGATAATGTGCAATTCGGGATTTTTTGGATATGCTTTTTCTATGATGGCTGCTAATTCTTTGATTTCTGAAACCAGATGCGGAACAACTTCTTCTAGATATTCTAGAGGCCATTTTTCTAGCGCTTCTGCCAATATTGTATGGTTAGTATAGGCACAAGTTTTTGTGACAACCGCAATTGGATTTTTAACGTTTTCGAGTTTAAGCAATCGTATAAGTTCTGGAATTACCATCGATGGATGCGTATCGTTGATCTGAACAGTAACGTGTTCGTCTAATTTATTGAGATCGATGCCTTTGGCTTTGCATTCTGCTAAAATCAGCTGAGCGGCATTCGATACCATAAAATATTGCTGATAAATTCTAAGAAGGTGCCCAGCTTTGTCGCTGTCATCTGGATATAGAAATAGAGTGAGATTTCTCATGACATCGTTTTTATCGAACTCTATGCTATTTTTAGCAACAATGCTTTCGTCGACAGTTTCAATGTCAAATAGATGAAGTTTGTTGACGCCGCTATTATATCCGATGACATCAATATCAAACATCTTAGATCGAACGGTGCATTTGCCAAACGGAACTTCAAAGCTTATATCAGTTGGGATGAGCCAATTAATTTTTTCGATCCATGGGTTTTTGATTTCTAGCTGCTTTTTATTTTTAAATACTTGCTGAAAAAGCCCATAGTGATAATTTAGCCCGACGCCATCGCCCTCTATGCCAAGTGTTGCCATGGAGTCTAAGAAACAAGCAGCGAGACGACCAAGCCCCCCATTGCCAAGAGACGGTTCGGGCTCAATTTCCTCAATAGCAAGGATTTCTTTGCCAGCTGCAGCTAGTGTGTCTTTAACATCATCAAATACACCAAGATTTATCAGGTTGTTAGAAAGAAGTTTTCCAATTAAAAATTCAGCTGAAATATAATATAGCTTTTTGTTATTTTTAGAATGGTTTCTGGCTTTGTGTGCAGAAGCATCTTTGGTTGCTTTTAACAGAGCGTAATAAATTTCTGCATCAGAGGCATCTTTAATTTCTTTGTTGAGATGAGTTTTGAATATTTCTATAAAGTTCATGTAATCTCCTTATACTTGATGAATTTTATCAAATTTTAAGTCGTACGTTTTAATGAGATTTTCAATTGCGGCAGTAGAGTTAGCAGATTCGCGCCAGCAAATACCACATCCTGCTCCAATTGCGCGAGGGAGAGGAATGAGGCGACCAGCAAACTTTGCGTCCTTGGCTTTTTGCTCAAATACAAGCGCTTCTGTTGTAGTATGAAAGCTAATTATAGTGTACATTGTCGTCCTCGCGTTATAGTATTATTGTACGCATTATTTCGAGTGCCGCATCCACTTCGGCTTTTGTGTTGGTATATGAAAAACTAAATCTAATTAGACCACTATTTATTGTACCTAAAGCTTTGTGAACCAATGGTGCGCATATTCCGCCGGCTCTGGTAATGATGTCAAAATCAGTAGAAAGTTTTAAACTCAGTTCTACAGCATCGATATCCTCAATATTAAAAGATACTATGGGTATAGAATAGTTGTCTTGGTTTGTGTATATTTTAGCACCAGGAAATTTTTTGAGTTCTGCTTCAAAATACTTAGCAAGGCTGCTTGCTTTTGTGTATAATGTATCGAGTCCTATATCGTTGATAAAATCGATTGCAGCAGCCAACCCAGCAATAGCGTGACCGTTTTGAGTTCCCGCTTCTAAATGGTCCGGATAGGTTTCGCCCATATCTTCGTCAAAAGTGTTAGATCCGGTTCCTCCAAATAAAATAGGCTCAACGTGCATCTTATTGCTTAGGCATAGCACGCCCAAACCCTGAGGTGCCAACAAACTTTTGTGAGTAGACAGACAGAGCGCATCAATATGCATTTCGGCCATATCGATAGGTATGAGTCCCGCAGTTTGCGCGGCATCTACTACAAAAAGTATATCGTGCTCGGCACACAATTTGCCAACTGCGGTAATATCTTGAATGGTAGCAAGAATATTTGAGGCATGAGTAATGGCAATCATATGAGTGTTGGGTTTAATATGGTCGGCGATTGTTTCAATAGATATTTTATGATTTGCGTCTGCTTTTATGATATCAACATCGACGCCAAATTTTTGCGCATGATATAGAGGACGCAAAAGGCTGTTGTGTTCAAGATTTGTGGTAATTACGTGGTCTCCATAAGCAAGAGTGCCAAGAATTGCCAAATTTAGGCTAGCTGTCGCACCACTGGTAAAAATTACTCTATTTAGATCGGGTGCATTAAACATTTTGGCAACAGCGGTCCTGGTAGAAAAAATATTTAAAGAAGCTGCAAGAGAACTTTTATTGACTCCGCGATTTGCGTTGGTAGTAGTTTTTAGAGCAACAGAAACGGCATCTGCGACACAATTTGGCTTTAGTGTTGTTGAGGCATTATCAAAATAAATCATGGCTCCCTCCTAAATTTTAATAATCTTTGTAGCGTGCATTTTGGTTTCGACTATTTCGTACATATTAGTTACAGAACCAACTTTTGGAGTTAGTGTATAATGATTTAAACAAGTACCGCAACAGAGGATTTCTGTGCCTAAGGCTTCTAGTTTTTGAAAATCTGCGATGGTTTCTTCGACTGCAGCAGCTAAAAATACGCCACGGTTATAGAGAATTATTTTGCTAGGAATAGGTTTGGTCTCGGTAAGGGCAAAGACAAACCCCTTAATGAGAATTTTGCCGAGGTCCGCATCTCCGGTGCCCATAGTATCAGAATCTATAACAACAACAATATTTTCTGCATGAATGGTTTCTTCTACCAGATTATTTTGAACATTTTTGCCTATTATTATGCTAACAACGTAATCAAAATCAGATTTTTTTTCATAGGAAAAGTCAAGCCCCATCTTAGTTGAAAGCTTTTTAAGGTTTTGGCAAGCGATTTCATTATCCACAAGAATTGATAGAGATAGCTCCGCATCTGCTGTTAAGCTATCGATATATGCTTTGGTTTCGATAACCGGAAGCGGACACGATTTATTGCGCGCATCAATGGTGTGTTTGATCATAAATAAACCTCCTAAAAAAATTTTAATAGCATTTATGATTTTAACATAAACGGCAAAAAAAAAATAGATTTGTAAAGCGACAAAAAATTCTGTATAATATATTTAAAAACTACAAATTAATAGAAAGGACACCATCATGTTTTTGAGTAATGGAATAGGAATAGATTTAGGAACTACTAGCGTGTTGATTTACGAAGAAAAAAGAGGAGTGATTTTGGATGAACCCTCAGTTGTTGCAGTTGATAGATATTCGAGGAAGATACTAGCAGTAGGAAATAAAGCAAAAAAAATGGTGGGTAAAGCACCAGGCAATATAAAAATTATTAGACCTCTACGACAAGGAGCCATTTCTGATTATGAGATGACAGAGATGATGTTGAAATATTTTATATATAAAGCAATTGGAAAAAGGCTTATTAAACCCAAAGTTGTAATATGTGTACCGAGTGGAGTAACCAATGTGGAGAAGCGTGCAGTAGAAAGTGCGGCACGTCACGCGGGCGCAAGAAAAGTTAAAATACTGGCTGAGCCAGTTGCTGCAGCTATAGGCGCAAACTTAGATATAAACCATGCATTTGGTAATATGATAGTAGATATAGGAGGAGGAACAAGTGACATTGCCGTGGTTTCGCTAGGAGGAGAGGTGGTTCATAATTCTCTGAGGCTGGCAGGAGAAGATTTTGACCAGGCGATAATGTTTTATATACGCAAGAAGCATAATTTAATAATAGGAGAAACAACAGCAGAGAGGGTAAAGATCGCGATTGGCGGAGCAATTAGCCGACCAGAATCTGGATTGATAACTGTAAAAGGCAAAAGCTTTGTGAGTGGACTGCCAAAAAGTATAGTTATAACATCTGAAGAGCTTGTAGAAGGATTAAAAACAATTGTGAACACTACAATAGAAGCGATATACAGAGTGGTAGAAATTACACCACCAGAATTAATCTCCGATATTATGAAGCAAGGAATAATTTTAACGGGTGGAGGAAGTTTATTATATGGACTGGACAAAGTGATTACGAAGCGCTTGGGAATTGCAGCGAAGGTCGCGGATCATCCAAAAACCTGTGTAGTAAAAGGAACTGGAATTTACGCAACTTATGTGTTTTAAACAATAGAAAGGAGGAGCGCAATGGTTAGAGGATTATATACAGCTGCAACAGGAATGCAAGTTCAAACGAGACGAATGGACGTTATTTCAAACGACTTGGCAAATTCCAATACAACAGCGTATCGAAAAGATTATGCCGTAGTTGAGGCATTTGATGAAGTTTTAATGAAAAGGCTGGATGGAATAAACGAGCCGCCGTGGCGATACAAAGATCTGGGAACAGTAATGAATGGCGCCAAGGTTGCGGATATATATACTGATTTTAGACCTGGAAACTTGATACTGACGGGCATATCAAATAATCTTGCTATTAATGGGCTGGGATTTTTTAGAGTAGAAACACCAAACGGAGAGCGCCTGACCAGAGATGGTTCGTTTACCGTAAACGGAGACGGAGTGTTGGTAACAGCAGAGGGTTATCCGGTTTTGGGAGAAAATGGGCAAATAGCTTTGGGAAGAACTTTTTTGAACGAAGGTCGAGAAATGCAAGTTTTACCGGATGGGCAAGTGGTTCTAAATACAGTGACAATAAATACGATAGATATAGTGAATGTAGACGACCCTCAATTGTTGGTAAAGGAAGCCGACAATTTGTTTGATGCAACAGGGCTGCAGTTGAACCCAATAAATTCATTGATAGAGCAAGGGTATCTGGAGAGTTCAAATGTAAATCCTGTAAATGCAATGGTAGATATGATTTCTGTTTCTAGAGCTTATGAAGCCAACCAGCGAATGGTTCAAATTCATGATGAGTTGGTTGGAAGAGCCGTAAACGATGTGGGAAAAGGATAATAGGCCTTTTGAAGGGGAGATAATATTATGATGAGATCATTATGGACTGCGGCAACGGGGATGACATCGCAGCAAACTCACGTAGACACAATATCAAACAATATAGCAAACGTAAATACAGTAGGGTTTAAGCAAGAGTCGGTAAATTTTAAGACATTGCTCTATCAAAACATGTTGCCAACACAACAAGAGGAAACAACAAATCCTATGCTATTGCAAATGGGGCATGGTGTGAGAGTGGGATCAATAAGCAAAAATTTTGGTACAGGAAACTTAATTCAAACCAACGCGCCAACAGACTTAGCGATAGACGGAACAGGTTTTTTTGCAGTGCAAGCAGATAATCAAGTTTCGTATACGAGAGACGGAAGTTTTAAAGTAACAACAACATCTGATGGAGTTATAGCGTTGGTAACATCGGATGGGCACTACGTGTTGAGTACAGATTCGGAGCCGATCACATTTGATGAAAACGTATTATCATCGCAAATAACAATAAACAGCTATGGCGGAGTGGGGTATAAAGATTCGGAAACAGGAGAAGATATAAATATTGCAGATATAATGGTAGTTCAATTTGCAAACGCAGCAGGACTAGAAGCAACAGGAGACAACTTGTTTGTAGAAACAGCAGGATCGGGTGTGCCGCTCATGGAATCTGAAGAGCCAACATTAACAAAAAGTTTATTGAGAGCGGGGTATCTAGAAGGATCGAATGTGAATATAGCAACAGAAATGGTTAACTTGATAGTAGCGCAAAGAGCATATGAGCTAAACTCGAAAGCTATTTCAACTGCGGATACAATGCTAGGCCAGGCTGTCCAACTTAAGAAATCATAGGCATAAAGGAGAGTAAAGTATGGCAGCAATAGGAAATTTGGCACAATATGGAAATACTTTAAGTCAGATGGCAACAATGCTACCCGAGATAAATGCACCAAAGAACTTTGAGGCAAAGCTAAAGGCCGCAATTAACTCGAGTGAAAAAGCAGAGCTAAAAGAAGCTTGTGAAGAAATGGAATCTTATATTCTGGGGATGGTTTATAAACAAATGAGACAGTCGCTGGATGTAAATAGTGAGACAGCATTTCTGCCAAAGGGCGATTATGAAACAATGTTTGAGGATTTTATGGTGGATAACCAGGTACAAAATATGGTGGATTCGGGAGGAGTTGGTTTATCAGGATTTTTGTATAAGCAAATAAGTGAGCCGCAGCTGCCGATGCAATATCAAAATTTTAATAATCCTCAGGTTCAGCAAGAGCCAAAATTAAATCGAACAGTTTAGAAGAAGAGTTTCCTTGTGTATATAGCGAGGAAACTTTTTATATATTTGCTAGAAATTGGACGATTGACGGTAAATTTTGTCTATGATAAAATTGACAAGATAGGCGTAGTCTATAGCAAAGGAGGAAGAATATGAGGGCATTGATAGAAGTGAAAAATTTAAGAAAAGTGTATCGAATGGGGAGTGAAAAAATCATTGCATTGGATAATGTAAACTTAAGCATAGAAAAAGGAGAAATCTGCTGTTTATTTGGAACATCCGGATCGGGAAAATCGACATTACTGAATATGCTAGCAGGGCTGGAGAAGCCGACGAAAGGAGAAATTTGGATCAAGAACCGAAATATAGCAAAGTTGGATGAGATGCAGTTGGCGATATTTCGGCAAAAGTACATAGGGTTTGTATTTCAGTCATATAATTTGTTGCCGTCATTAACCGCGTTAGAAAACGTAGCGTTGCCGTTAATATTTCAGGGTGTATCGAAATCGGTGCGCGAAAAAAAGGCGAGAGAAATGCTAAAGCAAGTGGGGCTGGGAAAGAGGTTGTCACATAAGCCAAAGGAGATGAGCGGGGGGCAGCAGCAGCGAGTGAGTATCGCAAGAGCCTTTGTAAATAAGCCGTCAATTTTATTTGCAGATGAGCCAACGGGAAACTTGGATACGCATACAACTATAGAGGTGATGGACATGATAACTGAAATTGCAAGAGAGCTAAATCAGACGTTGATTATAGTATCTCATGACGATGAAATCTCGGGATATGCGGATACAGTAATTGTAATGCGTGATGGAGTTATTGAAAAAGCGGTACATAAAGTAGAGAATGCGAAGATGGCATAATACGAATTAGGAGGAGTAGTTATGAATAAGAAGAAAATTGGTGCGTTGATGATGATGGCAATAGTGGCAGCAAATACGCCGATGGTGTATGTATCAGATCTAAAAGCAGAGGTAACGGGAGATGTCTACTTTGAGATTTATGACTGCAATGTTCCGGGAGATGTGATGGATGGCGAAGAATTTGATGTAGAAGTAGTGTTACGAGGCGATTTTTCTAATGTAACCGATGAGGATGATGTTAAGATAGAATTGATAGGTAGTTGCATAGCAAAAATGGGGCATCAGACTACACCCGCGACATTTAGACGCAGAAATACTAACGACGAAGAAACAAACTATAGATTTTTTGTAATCAACAATGTGTATACTTATTCTGGAAATAATCAAATAGAAGTGAAGGTAACAGTTGGCGATGAGACAAAAAGTAGCTTTGTGAACATTGATGGAAAAGCAAAGCCAGAAATTGTAACCGCAGCAGAAGGGATTGAGATTTCGACCAATATAATTAATGCAGTAGTGGGAGAAAATCAGCAAATAGCAATCGATTTAAAAAATGTTGCAGAGAAGAGGGTTGATGGCGGCATTCTAAATATTGAATTGGAAAATAATGCTACAGGCATTTCGGTAAAGCGGCCAGAAGTAAAATTTTCGTCGATAGCAGGGGGAGATACGGCGACGGTTTATACGATTCTAAACATAGATGAAGATGTAACGCAAGGAATACATAATTTAGTAGTTTCGATAGAGGATGGGCCGAGTGCCGTCGTGCCGGTTAAGGTAGCGAGTAGTTTTATGCCGGCATCATTTGAAATAACAACTGCCAATGCTACAAATTTTGAAAAGGACAAGCCACAGCAAATCAATATAAATTTTACTAATATAGGGCAAGTTGCCGCGCAAAACGTAAAAGTGGAGTTGGTGCAAACGAGCAATGTTCTAATTATGGATCATAGCAATGTGAAATATATCAATAATATAGAACCGATGGCAACGCAAAGTTTAACCGCATTGTTGCAGGTCAATAGTGTGGAAGAAGCAAGCATTCCGATGCAGGTGCGCATGATGTATATAAATGATTTTGGGGAACCGCAGACGGATGAGCAGTATATATACCTGACTACAGTGCCACAAGCAGAAGCCGAAAAATTGAAAAATTTGGCACCACCATCGTTTGAAATTTTGGCAACAAATACAACTGATTTTATGAAGGATGTTGCCAAGAATATTTCGATCAAGTTTAAAAATGTTGGAGAATCGGATGCGGACAATGTGAAGATAGAAATAGTGCCGAATGAAAATGTGTATATAAAAGATGGAAGTAATGTAAGGTATCTCAATTCGATTGTGGCTGGCGCGGAGAAGAGTTTGGAAGTGTTGATGGAAGTGAATAATCAGGATGTGCTAAATATACCGTTGGAGATAAAGGCCGCATATGCATTTGCTAAGTATGACGATGAGGGAGATGAAGTAACGGCTGAGGAGCCTGCGAAAAGAGAAATTTCTATCGGCAACATAGCAGAGCCGAGCGGCATATGGGCAGTGGGGGAGCCGTTTAATGTGTCGTTTGATGTGTATGCGCCAGACGGAGCCGAAAATCTAAAGCTGAGTGTAATGGCAGAGGAAGGGATTGTGCCAAAGTCCAAAAACTTGTTTATGATCAATGAAATAGCACCAGAAACGACTAATAGATATTTGGTAACATTTCAGGCGCTGGATTCGATTAAGACCAATACGTATCCGATAGAGATTAAGACAGAGTATATGCTAAATGAGGAAGAGGTTACATATTCGCAGTATGCAACAGTGAGCGTGGAAAATAATGTGGAAGAGGAAGAAGAGGAAGAAGAATCGAAGGGTGGCGTACCAAAAGTTATAATAGGAGAGTATACAATAGACCCAGTTGTGGTGCGAGCAGGAGAAGAGTTTGTGCTAAATGTAGGATTTTTGAATACGCATAAGGAAAAGAATGTATCAAACTTTAAGGCAAATTTGATGATCACAGAGCAGGGAGAGGATAATACTGGAAGCGTATTTACGCCAATTGGGGGTAGCAATACGTTTTTTATCGACCAAATGGACCCAGGGCAGACTGTTAGCAAAATGATTAGAATGTATACAATTCCGAGCGCAACGCCAAAAACATACGAGGTTAGTATGAATATGGAGTATGAGGATGACGACGGCGCGGCAATATCGGCAACAGAATATTTGGGGATACCGGTCGAGCAGGTAACTAAGCTGGACATTGCAGATGTTGAGATGGAGCGACCAAATGGACCCAGGGCAGACTGTTAGCAAAATGATTAGAATGTATACAATTCCGAGCGCAACGCCAAAAACATACGAGGTTAGTATGAATATGGAGTATGAGGATGACGACGGCGCGGCAATATCGGCAACAGAATATTTGGGGATACCGGTCGAGCAGGTAACTAAGCTGGACATTGCAGATGTTGAGATGGAGATGGTAGAAGTTGGGATGGAAGGCGATTTAACTGCACAGATTTTTAATAAGGGCAAAACTACTATTAGCAATGTGGAGATTACAACATCTGGCGAAGGGTTTGATGTGATAGATAATAAGCAAATTATTGGAAGGCTAGATATTGGGCAACTGGAGTATTATGAGCCAACCATAATTCCGAATGAGGAGGGCATTTTGCACGGGGTGATTAATATTGAGTTTGAGGATGTAACTGGAAAGGTTCAGAATATAGCAGAAGAATTTGAGTTTGAGGTAATGGCAGCATATGTACCAGAGCCATATGTTCCGGAGGAGAGCTTTGGGTTCGAAGATTTTGAGAATGTGGTAGAAGAGGTGGAGGAAGAAGTAGATATATTGCCAAATATGGTAGGATTGTGTGCAGGATTTTCTGTTTCGGCATTGATTACAAAATTTTTTGCAGTGCGAAAACGCAAGAAGATATTTGAAATGGGAATGGATGATGATGAAGATTAGATCGTAAGGAGAGTGAGACATGAAATTTAGTGATTTGATTGAGATGAGCGTGTAAAAGTAATGAGTAGTTGGTATAACAGCAGTGATGATATCCCGAAGTTGAATGTTAAAGGGATCGAAGCCATAATGCAAATAGAGGGAGTGGAGATGGTGATCCCGGATCGTGTAATAAATGCATATGTGCAATTTGGCAAAAAGAGGACAAGTTGGGCATTGGAAATATTTGGGCTTTCGGGAGAAGAAATGGAGGCAAAAGGATATGAGATAGAAGAGGGTCGAAACATTATGCCTGGCGATAAAGACGTAATGGTGATGGGCAAAAGTGTGTTAACGGAATTTTATAAAGGTAAGGAGCCGGTTTGGAGCGCAGAAAATCCGCCAATAGAACCTAAAATAGGTGAAGATGAGCTAGAAATATTGGTTGGAAACTATAATTATTCTGATGGTGAGCCAGAGGATGTCAATCCTGATACGGGCAAGAAGATTGATTTTCCAGAGGAGTACGAAGCAACGTTGGTGGGGGTGTTTGGAGATTATGATTATAACACCGCGTATAAGGTTTTTGTACCTCTTGAATTATTCAATGAGTTAAAAGCGGCGAAACGTGAATACGAGCTCGAGCTTAACGGAGAAGAATGGTATAAAGATACGTATGGGAAAGACACAGAAGAGGAGGCATATGATAATGCAGATGTTAAAGTATCAGATGAAGATTTGGTAGTGGAGGTGCAAGAGAAGATAACTGAAATGGGGTATACCGCATACTCAAATATGAGCTATGTGGAGGATATGCAACAAATATCGGGAGGCATACAGGCGTTGCTAGGAGGAATTGGGGCAGTGTCGTTGTTTGTGGCAGCGATAGGTATTACCAATACCATGATGATGGCAACATATGAGAGAACAAGAGAGATAGGAATAATGAAGGTGATAGGTGCCAAGATCACAGATATTCAAAGTATGTTTTTGATAGAAGCGCTGATGATCGGCGCAATAGGCGGGGGTGTTGGCATCGTATTTTCATATGCAATATCAGCAATCATCAATATTGTGGGAGTTTCGTTTGCAGCAGGAATGATGGGGGGCGGCAAGCTGTCGATAATTCCTGTGTGGCTGGCAGTAGCCTTTGTTTGCAACACTGATTGGATTGGTATCGGGATATTTTCCGGCGAGAAGAGCAATGAAGCTTTCGGCTCTTAGTGCTATTAAAACTGAATAATTTTGTCGATAAAAAATTAATAAAAAATAAAGTATAAATCAAGTATAAATAAATAATACGTAGAAATTATGACATATTTTTTTAGATTGCAGCAAAAATTATGCTATTATTTTATTATAACATATAGACAAATGTATGCTATATGTTTATAATAAAGACAAAGTTGATTGAAGGAGGAAATTTATGCAGAAATTAAAACATGTGTTGCTTATAATTTTGTCATTTATTTTTATGTTGCCATCGATTTATGGAAATGAGTATTCTACATATCCAGAAAAAGATATAACAATGATAGTCCCGTTTAACGCAGGCGGTGGAATAGATATTTCGTCAAGAACATTGGTAAAAGAATTGGAAGAATATTTTCCGGATATATCTTTTATAGTAAAAAATGTTACAGGCTCATCTGGAGCGATTGGCGCTGAGGAATTGTTTAATGCGAAACCAGATGGATACACGCTTATGGCTGCAGGGAATGGGTTTAATGTTTCGTCTGAAATGGGAATTTTTAAAAGATCTGCGATGGATTATGAGATGGCAGGCCAATATACAACGTCTCAGATAGGTCTTTATGTTCGCGCCGATTCGCCATACCAAACTTATGAAGACTTAATTGAAGCCGCACGCAATAACCCAAACGAAATTGTAATGGGTATTTTAACTGCGACAATGAATCACTACGCAATTTTAGCTATAGAGCATGCGGAAAATGTAAGCTTCAAAAAAGTTATTGTAGGAGGAGATCAGCCACCGCAACCAGAGTTATTGAGTGGACGAGTGGATACATATGTCGTGGCAGTTTCACAAAATACGCAATATATAGATTCGGGAGATTTTAGGTGTTTAGGCGTATTTGCAGAGGAACGAGTGAAAAGCATGCCAGATGTTCCAACATTTGAAGAGCTTGGTATCGAAGAAAGTTATGAGCTGACATTTGGGATTTGGGCACCTCCCGGAACCCCAAAAGAAATTTTAGAAATTATATCTGATGCTATAAAAAAAGTAACTGAAGATGTAGATTTTCAAAACACTATGACTGCGATGGGATATTTAACGAGCCATATTGGACCCGATGAATATCAAAAGGTGATGGAAGATTCGCTTAATGCGATAAAAGAGCTATCGGCAACTATTGCAACAGATGTAAACGCAGGAAGCATTGACCCGTATGTCGGAGCTTATGGAATTCCCAATTTTATCCTCATGGCAATAGCTGCATTACTCGCGCTGAAGGCAATTATAGCGTTAGGTATTAATAAACAGAAAATCAATATAGTGCTAGTTGGTATATTAAAAGGGAGAGCACTTATATTTTTAGTATCGTTGATAATATATGCTTCTGTTTTGGAGATATTGGGCTTTATTATTGCAACTGCTATATTTTTAACTGCGACAATAATTTATCTGAGATGTTCTAGTGAGATGGTTCCAAAAAAATTTTATATTCAAACGGTGATATTTTCTACTGTATTGTCAATTTTAATATTTTTATTTTTTACGCAGCTTGCAAGCATAGTGTTGCCAGTGGGATTTCTGGGTATATAGTAAGGGAGGAATAGTATGAGTTTTATGGAGGTTTTATTAATATTTGCAGATATTATGATTTTACTGCAGCTTCTTTTGGGCGTTATAATGGGAATAGTGTTTGGCGCGATACCAGGACTAAACACGATTATGGCGCTCGCACTTGCCTTACCATTGACCTATAATATGGAGATGATACCTGCCATTGCGTTTTTGATAGCGGTATATTGTGGCGGTTTATCTGGTGGATCTATCTCTGCGATTTTGCTGAATATTCCAGGTACGGCGGCAGTTGTGACAACCACATTTGATGGCTATCCCATGGCAAAGCGTGGAGAAAGTATGCGCGCATTGAGCTTGGCTATAATAGCTTCTTTTGTTGGGGGAATTATTTCAACAATTATATTAGCGCTACTGACAGGATGGCTCGCTTCTTTTGCCTTAAGCTTCGGTCCGTGGGAATATTTTGGGGCCGCAATTCTATCGCTTGCACTGATTTCGGCATTAATTGATGGAGACTTAATCAATGGATTTATTGCAACATTAATAGGAGTTTTTTTGGCAATGATTGGCACTGATTCGATTGGATCTGTGACGCGATACACTTTTGGATCAATAAATTTGGCAGCAGGAATTGATATCATTGTTGTTATTATAGGAATCTTTGCGTTATCCGAAATTATTTCTAGTACGAATAAAAATTTGATACCCAAAAAAGGTGGAAGCGCAGATTTTAGTTTTGCACAATTTATAGTAGCGTTAAAAGAGTCATTGCTTTATATTCCAAACATGATAATTTCTGCTGTTATGGGAGTGGTATTAGGAATTTTGCCGGGGCTAGGTGGCGGGACTGCGTCAATTATGGCTTATGCAAGAGCAAAGATGGCTTCAAAAGATAAAACTAAGTTTGGTCAGGGTTGCCCAGAGGGGATTATCGCACCAGAGACGGCCAAGAATGCGGTATCGGGAGGGGCGCTAATTCCGGCCATTGCATTGGGAGTTCCAGGGAGCGCTCCGGTGGCATTGATTATGAGTGCGTTCTTGGTGCATGGAGTAAGCATCGGGCCTCTTGTTTTGAAGGAGCAACCGCATCTTTTAAATAGTATTGTTATTGCTTTGATTATTGCTAATATATTTATGTTTTTATCACAAATAGTGCTGATTAAGTATTTTGCGATGGTGATTACAGTACCCAAATATATATTATTTCCAATTATTGCTGTATTTTGCGTAATAGGAACATATGTAATTAACACTACTACTTTTAATGTGTATATCATGCTGGGGCTTTCGGTTTTTGGAATGTTCTGTGCGAAAAATAAAATTCCGCTGGCGCCGATGATAATGGGCTTTACTTTGGGAGATATAGTAGAAACGTACTTTAGAAAATCTATGATTGCGTATAACGGGTCTTTTGTAGATGCGTATATGGGGTCACCTGTTGGAAGCGTCTTTGTTACACTGGCGATTATTGTGCCAACTGTAGTGATTGTAAAAAGAATAATAAAAAGGAGTGTTAATGAGTGAAAAAACAAGTTATCTTAATTATGGTGGATACACAAAGAACTGATATGCTAGGATGTTATGGAAATGTAGATATGAAAACTCCGAATATTGATAAATTAGCAAGTGGCGGGCTTAGATATACTAATGCGCAAACTGCGTCACCAGTGTGTGCACCTGCTAGAGGTACAATATTTACGGGCTTGATGCCACATTCAAATGGACTCGTAACAAACAGCTACCCGATTGGAGATAATGTAATAACTATTGGGCAACGTTTATCTGATAATGGAATTCACTGCGGGTATATTGGTAAGTGGCATGTTGATGGCGGAGATTATTTTGGCACTGGAGTTTGCCCAGATGGATTTGACAAAGAGTATTGGTATGACATGAAGCTATATTTGGAAGAATTAACGGATGAGCAAAGACGACGTTCGCGTAAATCGAATACATCGTTTGATGCAGATTGGACACGAGAGATGACTTTTGCTAATCGATGTTCAAATCGCACCATAGATTTTATTGAAAATTATAAGGACGAAGATTTCTTTTTAACGCTTTCATATGATGAGCCGCATGGTCCGTGTATTTGCCCTAGTCCATATAATAGGATGTATGAAGGATACAAGATGCCTTATAGCGAAAACTATAAAGATGATCTCGATGCGAAGCCTTTACAGCAAAGATTGTGGTCTGGCAAAAATATAGGCAAGTCGGTTGATGAGCTAAATAAAGCAACGGCTGATTTGGCATTATTTTTGGGATGCAATTCGTTTGTAGATGATGAAATAGGGCGTGTATTAGACGCAATTGATGAAAAGTGCCCTGATGCAATCATCATCTATACAGCAGATCATGGAGATATGCTATTTAATCATAAACTAAACTCAAAAAATTGTTGCGCATATAAAGAGGTGCTAAATATTCCTCTGATAATAAAGGGTGGAGCAGAAGGAGTAATAGACGCACCTGCGACGCATTTAGATATTGTGCCAACAGTGTTGGATTATATGAATGTTGAAATTCCAAATATTCTTGAGGGCAAAAGTATGTTGCAGCAGATTAAGGATGGAGTTTCAAAGGTTAATGATGTAGTATTTTCTGAGTTTACCAGATATGAGCTTATACAGGATGGCAATGGTGGATTTCAGCCGATGCGATGCGCATTTGATGGAAGATATAAACTGGTAATTAATTTATTGGATACAGATGAGTTTTATGATCTGCAAGTAGATCCGGAAGAAATCCATAATGCAATTAACGATCTTAACTATAAAGAAGAAAGAGAAAGACTTCATGATATTTTGCTTGCAGAGATGGATAGAACGAGAGATTTGTATAGAGGATACCACTGGGCAATGAGACCGTGGAGGACAGATAAGGCTCCATCATTTAGAAATGCAGGATATGTGAGGCAACGAGAAGAAAGTGAGATGTATGAGGCTCGTCAATTGAATTACGATACAGGGTTGCCAATGGAAGAAGCTGTCAGAATTAAAATAATAGGAGCAGACAAAAAGTAAAGGATAGATACAATATTAGGAGGGGGGGCGATGCGTGGTCGTCCCCCTTAAGTAATGCATATAAAAAAGTAGAGGTGATGATACGCAGTGGATGTGAATGAAAAAATTAATGAAAATAGGATATCGAAAGTGGTAGATCTTTTGGGTGCAATGAATCTAGAAGAGCAAATCGATGAAGCAAAGATGTCAAGAGTGACCGATCTGATGTGTACGATATATGAAAATGAACAAATCGATGAAACACAAATATTGAAAATGACAAAAATTTTAGGAGCAATGCAGGCTGACGAACAAGTGGATGAAGCAAAGATATTAAAAGTGACAGAAATTTTAGCTGCAATACAAGCGGGAGAGTCAATAGAAGAGTCAACGGAAGAGCCGATGGATGCAACTAAGGTGTTGAAAATAATGGATATTTGTTATGAGAGGGCAATTAACGGAATTCCAGGAATTAGTAAATCGATAGAAGAGTTGGCTAACCGATATATCCAAAATCATCAAAATGAAGGAAATGTGGCCAAGAGTTTGAATAAAGAAAAAGTCATTGCAAAATTGATAAAGCATCAAGTGATTAAATGTGGCACTAACGGAGTATTAACAGGATTGGGAGGTGCGATAACAATGCCGATAACAATACCTGCAAATATAGTTGGCGTTATGTATATACAAATGAGAATGATAGCGGCCATTGCATATATAAGGGGATTTAACATAAAAGATGATGGGGTAAAATCTTTGATATACGTATGCCTATTGGGTTCTTCTGCAAATGAGGCATTAAAAACAGTAGGAATTAAGTTAACTGGAAAGCTTACGGATAGCATGGTTGAAAAAATTCCAGGAATAATATTAATGAAGTTAAACCAAATAGTGGGGACTAAATTTGCAATTCAACTTGGAGAAAAAAATATACTCAACATTGGAAAAGTGATTCCGGGAGTGACAAGTATTATAGGAGGAACATTGGATGCGTATGAGACAAAGAATATCGCTAAAAATGCAAAAGCAATATTTAATCAATAGCAAAAAGATCTATCGTGCGTAAGAAAAAAAATCTTGACTCAACAAATAAATTGAAGGTATAATCGGTTTAAGTAAAAAAAACACCAATAAATGGAGGAAAAATATGAAGAAACCAAATGTTATTTTTGTATATCCGGATCAACTAAGATATGATGCACTGGGATGTAATGGCAATAAAGTTGCTAGCACTCCGAACTTAGATGCATTAGCTGCAGCTGGGGCTAACTTTGATGAAGCATATACGTCATATCCTTTATGCTGTCCGTTTAGAGCTTCAATTATGACAGGATTGTATCCGCATAAAAATGGAATGTATTCTAACCATTATCCTTTGAGAAAAGATTTGCCGCATTACTTGCCTAAAATTATGAACAAAGCAGGATATAAGACAGCTTGGGTGGGGAAGTGGCATCTAAATGGTGGGCGTAAATTTGAAAGAGTGCCCAAAGAATATTGGTGTGGCTTTGAAGAGTTCATTGGCTATGGCAGAGGGCATCATTATATAGATAGTTTATATTATAAAAATGAAGACGATACTCCATATAAGTCTAAAAAATATGAACCAATTTACCAAACAGAGCAGTTGATCGACTTTATAGATAGGGCAGTAAGCGAAGAAAAGCCGTTTATGGGAATGATTTGCTATGGGTTGCCGCATCCTCCGGTTGAGATGCAGCCAGAAGAAAGCAAAAATAAGTATTCGGCATCTGAGATTGAGCTACCAGATACTGTGCCAGAAGATACAAAAGAAAAAGCTAAGAAATATATAGCGCAATATTATGGAATGGTAGAAGTGGTAGATACGGAAATTGGAAAATTAGTGCAGCATTTAAAGGCAAAGGGGATTTTTGACGATACGATTTTCATAGTGGTTAGTGATCATGGAGATATGTGTGGCGAATACGGTATGTTTGAAAAGTCGATATTCTATAGCTCAGCAGCGCACGTTCCGCTGATAATTAGCTATCCAAATATGATAAAGCCAGAAACTAAAATCGACCATTTGGTAGATCCGCTTATAGATATAACACCGACTATATTAGATTTGTGTGGGTTAGAGGTGCCAGAAACAATGGATGGATATAGTATGAAAACTTTGGCGCAAACAGGAGAAGATAAAACTTTTAGAGATTTTGTTTACTATCAGATAATACCGCTTCCAGAAGCATTGTGCGATCAAATGGATAAACCAGATAGGAAGCCGTATGCCGAAAGAGGGTTTAGAACAAAAGACGTGCTTTATGTGGAGAAAGAGAACGTACCTTTTGCGGTATTTGATTATCAGCGTGAAAAAAAGGAGTTTATGAATTGCGTAGATAATTTCAAATATTACCCACAAGTAAAAGAGTATAGAACTAGATTGGCCAATATAATGGGAGATATTGGTGATAGCTGGAGATTGAGAAGGGAAGACTTGCCACCAGAGTTTCAAACTCAAGAAGAAGCGATCAAAGATTATGATAACAATTATAGCAAAGCAGTTTTCGAATAAAAAATTAGGGGATATAGAGGTCCCCTTTTTTAATGCGTATTTTTGGTACTTTCTCTAGCAATAAGTTTAAAGGGAATATTAAACTTTATGTTGAGAGTTCTATTATGTTCGATTTGTTCTGTTAAAGAGTTAATAGCAAATGTCGCGATGCTATCCTTTGGAAAATCTATAGTAGATATAGAAGGAATAGCATATTTAGAAAAATTTTCATTTCCGATGCTGATAATAGCGATATCGCTAGGTACCTTGAGGTGAGCTTCAGATAGAGCGCGTATGCACCCTAATGCAACGTAATCAGAGTTACAGAAAATAGCATTAGGCAATGTATCGTTTTGTAGAAGCTCTTGCATGGCATTATATCCGTCTTCGGCAGTGTGTGCAATATTTTGAAACCAGCTGTAATTTATAAGCATATTGTGATGTTGCATGACTTGTATAAAATTATTAAAAGTAGTGCTGTTATTGAGTAGGGTGGTTTTATCTAAGATGGGACCAAAGAAGCCTATTTTGGTGAAACCATTATTAACTAAATGAAGTATCATGGCTTCGACAAATTGATAGCCATCGCAAATGACTTCGTCAACTAATAGTGCAGTTGAATTAAAGCCTACATAAACAGCATATTTTACTTGAGAATATATAGTGTCTAATAAATCTTTGGTCAATACGCCTAATATAATAATTCCATTAACCGAATTAGTAGAAATATAATCAAAAATTTCGTGTTTAGATTTATTTTTTGTAGATACAACATACTTAAGATTTAAAGCACTAAATTCTAACTCTTGTCTTATGAGTCGTACAATATCGCTATAAAAAGGAGTGGCATGGTCTGCGATATTTGAGGCTAATATAATGCCTATACTGTGCTGATTAGTAACAGGTTCAATTTGGTTTACTAATAATCGCGCAGCTTCGTTGGGAGTGTAGCCCATTTGATGGACGATGCTCCATATTTTTTCTTGTGTTTTGAGGCTAGGTTTGCGTTTGGGATCTCCGCTAATAGTTCTTGATACTGTAGAAATAGAAACTCCAGCAGCTAACGCAATATCTTTTAGTGTAACTTTCAAAATAATCACCTTCTCTAATAATGTAAGTCTATTTAAACATTATATTAGATAATGGGATTCCGATGCAAATTATTATAAGAACTTGTGACAAAATAAATATAGTCGCATACTTGTAAATATGCTTTGGATTGATCCACTTTTGATGTCCAAATAGTATTGCAGAGTAGGCAGATGCAGCAGGAGTTAGAGCTGCAGTGGCATTTACAGAAAAAGTTAACAGCGTTACTATACCAAGTGAGGACATTCCGTTGGTGACAGAATAGGTATATACTAAAGGTAAAAGTAGAAGTCCCATAACAATACTATTGGCAGTGTTGGTTAAAAGTACAGATAAGGCAATTACAAATACTGCAAACATTGTAGGGGTTATAACTGAAAAAGTAGGAGCAAAGATGCTTTCTAAAAATACTTTTAAGCCAACGCTATCTGCGGTGAGGACTGTGCCAAAAAATATAGCCGTAACAGATAAAAAATATGTAGACCAAGAAAAATTTTTGGTAACAACTTGTGTAAGATCAAATACTGGTTGATTATTTTCTCGTATGATGCTTAAAATAACAACCATAATCATAGGACCAAAGGCAGTGGCACTATTTAATGTTTTCATGATGGGTATATGTGGAAACAATGGAGGAATTAATAGGTAAAGTAGCAGCGCAAAAAAAGCACCTAAAATATATTTTTGTGATTTACTCATAGGAGGTAGAGGATTTTTGTGCAATACTTCTATATTAAATTCTTTTAGTGGTTCAACATCGGGTTTAATTATAAATTTCGCAACAAGAAGAAGCGTAATAAGTAAGACGATTCCTATAAGCAATGCGAAGATAAAATACATACTTTCGTTGATCACTTGTGCTCCTGCAGTTATATTTTTATAAGAGTCGACTATAGCTAAGATCGAACCTCTAAAAGGCATAGTGGCAGAGCCAATGCAAGATAATATCATAACCATAACCAGTGTCATAGTTACATATGTATCCCCTTTTTTGTATCCAACTTCTTCGAAAACTTCGGCCATGATAGAAAAAAATAAAAAAATTCCAGCAAAAGGACCAATGAACGCGCTTATGAAATAGCAAGTAGCCATAAGTAAAGAGGTAATTGCCCACGGGCGACCGCTCACCCATTTTAGAGTTAGGCAAAATCTGACTATATACTTAGTAACGCCATAATATAGCAAACCGCCGGTAAATACCATCATAAAAATAAGTTGGATAGCAGTAGCGTTGCCCAGCAGCGCTGCAGCTACTTTGCCTGCAGGTGCATATCCAGAAAAGCCTACTAATATTACGCCTAGCAAACTGGGCCACAAAGAGTCGACTGTAGACCATAAGTATAGCATTCCGATAAAGATTCCAATGATGTTAAGCCCAAGAGGAGTAATTCCTGTGAGTGATATTGGCAAAAATCTGAAACCAAGCATAATTGTTAGTCCAATAATTGTATGAATGATCAGTTTAGGGTGTGTTTTAGTAGATTCCATAATAAAATCCCTCCTATAAAATAAATTATGAGAATGCACTTTAAATTATTGGGTAATTTAAAATGCATCGTTAATCAGATTAATCTAATATATTGCTAACGAAGAAATATGCGTCTTCGGTGGCGTTTTTTACAATCCCTACTTTTTTACAGTCTCCAATTACATATGTCTCAGGAGTTATGCCGAAGAAAGAATTGGCAAGCTCGCTAAGAGGAGAAAGTCCGGCAGCAATGATGACGTTGTCCGCTTCGATTTTTTCGGTACGATTATTACTAGCAACTTTGACTGCAGAGTTTTCTATTGCTAAACATTGAGTATTAGTTAAGGTTTTGATAGTAGGAAGCTCTTTCATTCGTTCTGCTAGTGCGATTTTGTATAGTCGGTTTGCGGTGCGATTTAATTCGCCAGACATCTCAACAACTACAGCGTTTTTGCCGTCCTCTGCAATATCGATGGCTAATTCACATCCGATGGTGCCACCGCCTATGATAACTACGTTTTGCCCCAACTTTTTAAGGTTCGGAAAGACATTAATGCAATTGGAAACATGAGCTTTGTCGATGCCTGGAATAGGAGGAATTATAGGTTTTGCACCGACAGCAACAATCAATACATCGGGATTTAATTTGGCAACATTGTCGTAGGTGGCTTCAAAATTGAGGGATACTTCGATGTCTCGTTTTTCTACCTGTGCTATTAAATAATTCATATAGCTGTTTAAATCTTGCTTAGATGCGATATAATCTGAAAATCTAATGGTGCCACCTAATTGATGAGATTTTTCGATTAGAGTAACTTGGTGTCCGCGATCAGCCGCAGTGATGGCAGCCTTCATGCCAGCAGGTCCGCCGCCTACAATAACAACGTATCGCGAGTGTGTGGCTTTACCATTTTCTGGATACAGCTCCTCCTTGTTAAATCTAGGATTTACTGAGCAACCAACGTTTCGCGCACCTGTTGCCATCGGAAAACAGTACAAGCATCTAAGGCAAGGCGTAATGTCCTCTGATTTTTGTTGCAAAGCTTTTTTGGCCCATCGAGGATCCGCTACCATAGGGCGGCCAATCCATACGGCATCGCAGTAGCCTTCGCTGATAAGCATTTCTGCCTCTTCGGGATTCATGATAGCTCCGACGGCCGTGATAGGGATGCTGGTAACTCTGTCTTTGATATACTTTGTGATTTCGGCATTGACCATTCGAGGATGAATTGCGTGAGTTGCCATTCTTATATTGCCGGTAAGAACCATGTCGGCGCCAACCGAAATATTGGCCATATCAACAAGACCCTCTTTGCCCATATCTTCTAAAAATCTTGCAACTTCATCTAGATCATTTAGGTCACCAGCAATCCAGTCTTTGCCGTTGATTCTCATGTCAATCGGAAAAGTGGGCCCAACGGCTTTGCGAATAGCTTGTAAAACGCGACGTGGAAATTTGATGCGGTTTTCATAGGAGCCACCATATTCATCGGTGCGCTTATTCCAAGATTTGGATAAAAATTCTGATATGAGCCAGCCATGTGCAAAGTGTGCAGTAACCATATCAAATCCATATTCTTTTGCAATAGCAGCACCCACTGCAAATTCTTGGATAATTTCGGCCATTTTTGCCTCGTCTAAAGCAATGATTTCGGCCTTATCGTGAGGGCGAGTGCCTGCAGATGGACCGTATACAAAATCTGATTTCATAAACGAACCGTATTCTCCACAGTGTAGTAATTCAAGTGATACTAGAGAACCGCCTTGTCTCCAAAATTCTACGGTCTCACGAGTTTTAAGAGCAATATCGCGATTGGTAACTTCAAATGGACTGGTATTTCGCGCGGCAATGCGTCCTCGAATTTCTTTGGAAACAAAGCCGCCACCCAATACTATAAGCGACGCGCCTCCCGTTGCTTTTTCACGAGATTTATGAACATCAATAGGCGATGAAATAATTCGGTTTCTTAAAACGACACCGTTAACTTTTAAGGGCTTAAATAAATTTTTATACATGAGTGACCTCCTAATCTTATCTATAAATGCTTATTATTCATATACATCAAAATCTTGAGACATATATACTTCGCCAGTATAATTTTGTTTTACATCTTCGATCATATATGCATCTAATTCTTTGAGGGTAGCATTTAAATCTTTCATAGTAGCAGTTTGATTGCCTAGCAAATATACAGGATGATATAAAACAACTTTTTTGACATTGGTAGCGGCTGCTATTTGGCCGACTGCTTCGGAAGAAGTGTGAACAGAGCCATGATAATTTTTCCAAATTTCGGGACGTGATGCTAGGTTTTTGGTGGGATAAACTTCGTGAACCATAATGTCGCAATCTTTTGCATACGTAGCAAATGCATCACAAGGAGACTTGTCGCCAGATATTATAATAGTCTTGTCTGGGGTAACAAACTTGTAAGAGAACGCGCCTCCGAGTGTACCGTGATAGATACTAATGGCATGAACAGTAACGAATTCGTCTTGATAGACTATGCCGCTATCGGTAATTTCTTTGACATTAACGGTGATGCCATTGGGGTCTGCTTTCATAAGACCGTGCAGTCGTTCGTCAATGTCGTGCTTATAAGCGCTGAGCAAATTATTAGTCATGGCTTGAGTGCCAACAGGGCCAATTACTGTCATAGCTTCTTTTCGACCAACTACCCAAGGAGTTAATAAAAAGTCGGGGTATCCTAAAGTATGATCGGAGTGAAGATGAGTTAAAAAACCAACTTTAAGATTTTTGGGCATAAGAGCTTTGATTCCTCGTTGAGCCATCGTATTCGCTTGCCGACATAAATTGGAACCAAAATCTACAAGATACGCATTATCGTCAACTACTACTGCAACACAAGGGCCGGAGCGCTCTCGACTTGGATCAGGGGTACCAGAACCTAACATTACTAATTTTGTCATAAAAATCTCCTCTCTATCCAAAAATATCCAAAATTTGGATATTTATATATAATAGCATATAAGAATTTAAAGTCTGAGATAATTTTTTTGAAATTAATATATAAAAAATATGTTAACAGTATATGGAAAAAACATAACAAAGTCAATGTTGAAATGTAAAAAAAAATTATTTGGTTAAAAATAGATAAATGAATATAGAGTACCTAGCATAAAAAACGTTTGGAAAAAGTAAAGTATATAAAAAAATAATGCTATAAAAAAAAATTGGCGATATGAGAAAATAAATGAGAAAATACAATAAAAAAATCATGCAGATTTACCATGAATATTATAGGATGAGACGAAATATATAAAAAAATTACATATAATATAGCAGTAATGCTGAAAATAATAAAGATGGCGAAAAATGGATGTATTTTATAAATGTATATGATATCATGAGATGGTCAGACCAACAAAAGGAGGATATGTATGAAAGCTATAATGGTTATGTTTGATTCTTTGAGTCGTAGAATGTTAAAGCCATACGCTAATGTAGATGTGCAAACACCAAACTTTGATAGATTGGCGAAAAGGGCAACGACGTTTGACAATTTTTTTGCAGGGAGCTTGCCTTGTATGCCAGCACGCAGGGAAGTTCACACCGGAAGATATAATTTCTTGCATAGAACTTGGGGGCCTTTAGAGCCGTTTGATGTTTCGATGCCAGAAATTTTAAAGAAAAATGGAATATATACGCATCTAGTTACAGATCATATGCATTACTTTGATGACGGCGGTTCAACGTATCATAAAAGATATAGCTCGTGGGAAGTGTTTCGAGGTCAGGCATCGGATAGCTGGGTAGCAAAATTAGAGGCACCCGAAATTCCGCCTCATGTAGATACGATGAGAAAGCATACGCACCCCACGTGGTGGAGAGATTATTGGAAAAATCATAATAAAATAAAAGAAGAGAATTATTATCCGCAAGTTGCGACGTTTAATGCGGGAATGAAGTTTTTGCAAGATAATATTAATGAGGATGACTGGTTTATACAAATTGAAACTTTTGATCCGCACGAACCATTTGATATGCCAGATGAATTTAAATACTTATATGAAAAAGAAGGAGAGTACGCAGGAGACTTTTTTAATTTGCCGTCCTATGGAATTGTATTAGAGAATAAAGAACAAGTGGATCACTGTGCCAATTTATACAAATCTCTAATAACGATGTGCGATAAAAGCTTGGGTAGAATACTGGATTTTATGGATGCGCATAATATGTGGAAAGATACGATGCTTATCGTGAACTGCGACCATGGGCTGATGGTGGGCGAAAAAGATTGGTGGGCGAAGTCGGTTATGCCTTGCTATAATGAAGTAGCGCAGTTGCCGTTTTATTTGTATGACCCGCGTTGTAAAAAGAGTGGGAGAAGACAGTCGCTTGCACAAACGATCGATATACCTGCGACGCTGCTAGAATTTTTTGGGCTTGATATACCTGCGCAGATGCAAGGAAAGTCTATGCTACCAATTGTAGAAAATGATAGACCTATTAGAGAATACGGATTATTTGGGTATCATGGATCATTTATAAATTTGGTGGATAACCAGGGGCATGTTTATATGAGAGCATCGCAGAATATTGGAAATACTCCATGCTTTGAATATACTCTGATGCCTACAGGTAGAAATGGCTTTTTTAGCATTGATTGCTTAAGTAAAGGAGAATTGTCTAGGGACTTTGATTTTACAAAGGGGCTAAAGTTGATGAAATATCCTGCAGATAGCAAATTGGGTGCACCAATATTTTGTAATTCTTTCCAATATGGAAACTTATTGTGGGATTTAAATGCCGATCCTGAACAAATAGCTCCTCTCGACGATACAGAATTGGAAGCGACGATGATTAATGCTCTGATACAAGAAATGAAAAGCAATGATGCGCCGATTGAACAATTTGCGAGAGTGGGCTTGGATAGAGAGCATATTTATACCAAAGAAGATGTGGTAGCAATGCGCCAGAAACAAAAAACGATAGAAGCGAATTTGATAGATGGGTTTGAGTGGGAACAAGAAGCCAGCACTTTATTTGTGGCATTAGCAGGCATTATGACAGATACACAGATATACGATGCGCGAGAATATTTGAAGACGAACTCAGAAAATAACTTGATAAAATATGATACGATTGTAGAATTGGTTCATAAAAAGTATGTGAATAATAAAGAGGCCGGAAAATATTTTATAACAAAATTGATGCGAAATTTATGATAGAAAATAAAACTATAAGCAGGCAATTGTTTGAACGCATATTGGATCAAATTAAAAACGGAGAGTTAAAAGCCGGGGATAAGCTAAAACCCGAAAGAGTATTGGTAGAAGAATATGAAGTGAGTCGTTCCTCTGTGAGGGAGGCAATTGGAGCTTTAAATAAGATGGGCATTGTAGTTACCAGGCAAGGCAAGAATAGAGGTAATTATATAAATGACAAAGCGCCAGATATGCTAACCAAAGTTTTAGAAATCTATATGATATTAGATGACAATTTAGCTATCGATTTTTTGCGATTGAGAAAAGAAATAGAGAAAAAGGCAGCCTATCTTGCGGCGATCAATGCAACACAAATAGAACTAGAAAATATGAAAATTCTGCATCAGCAAAGATCTAAAGTAGCTAATATAGATCAAGAAGAATTATATAGATTGGACAGGGAATTACACTTAACTATTGCAAAAGCATCTCATAACAAAGCATTTGAACTTTTTATTGAAGCCGTTTTTGGAGTTTTTAAGGCTCATCAAGCTAAAATTGGAAATATAAGGGAAATTGCAGACAAATATCATAGCCAAATTATAGGTGCTATTGAAAATAGAGAAGCAGAGCAAGCTGAAGCATATATGGAAAATCATATTGAGAATCTGATAGAGGTAATGCAAAAAAATGATGATGAGGAGAAATAATTGTGGCAACTTTTAAAATTAATAAAGTGGTATTAGAAGAATTCGAAAAGTTATATGCACAAGGTGTTATCAAAAAAAATGGCAAGCCCATTAAATATTTGGGGGGAGCAGAAGCAATGGGAGCGGGAGTTGCTTTTGATGCGAATGATTTCTCTAAAAAACAAATTTTGTGGGATGGCGAAAACCATGGCGGCACGATGACTATTTGCCAGATAAATGATAATGGGGACTTCTATGCTAATGAGAGATTTTACCCGATATTTGATGCGCCAAATTGTGTGGTAGTGTATGGAAAATTAATCGACAATGAATATAAAATGAGTGAAGTGCAAATTATACCATATCTGCATAGATTTGATGTGATCGATGTTGGGAATGAAAAAATTTTTGTGGGTGCGACACTTGCAAAGTCGAAAGAAAATAAAGATGATTGGTCGAAGCCAGGTGAAATTTTAATTGGAAAGTTAAATGAGGACGCTGAAAAGCCGTTTGAGCTTACGGTACTGCAAGGCGGAATTACTAAAAATCATGGATACTGCACTACTAATTATAATGGCAAGCGCGTAATATTAATCACGGGTGTAGAAGGGCTATTTTGTATATATATTCCAGAAAAGTTTGAAGATGTGTGGCAAGTAGAAAAGATGATGAGCATAGAAATTAGCGATGCTTGTACAGTAGATATTGACAATGATGGGCAAGACGAAATTGTTACAATAGAAGGGTTTCATGGAAATGAATTAAACGTATACAAAAAAGACGGAAGTGGCTGGAAAAAAATCTTTACTAAAGCAATAGAATTTGGCCACGGACTTTGGGGCGGAAAATTGCTCGGCGAAAACAGATTTATTGCAGGATGGAGACAGGGGACTAAGGAATTAGTTTGCTTTAGTTATAAAGATGGCAAAATAGAGGAATCGGTAATTGGTGCTGGTGGCACATCACAATTTTCGGTTTGGGAACAAGATAATAAGGCGTATATTTTGTCTGCAGATAGACAGGCAAATGGTCAAATTGGGCAATTAGTTATTTATACTTTGGACGCATCAAACTAATATTATTATAAAGGAGATAATTAATATGGCAGTAAAGGATCAAAAAGGATTTAATGATAATGTTGGCAAAGGTGATTTAACAAAAGTGACGAAGCAACTATGGCGTGAAAATTGCTTTCCGGAATGGGGTACTTGGCTAAATGAAGAAATTGAAGATACGATAGTTCCAGAAGGCAACTTTGCTATGTGGTGGCTAGGGTGTACTGGAATATGGGTAAAAACTCCAGAAGATGCTAATATTTGTATCGATTTGTGGGTTGGTGTTGGAAAAAGAGGCAAGCGCGTATGGGATAAACCGTATAGTCAAGGTAAAGATTTCCAGATGTATCATATGAATGGAGGACCAACATATCAACCAAATACGAGATATACGCCGATGGTAATTGATCCGTTTGAAATTAAAAAGGTTGATGCGATTTTGTCGACTCATATGCACAGAGATCATATAGACCAATATGTGGCGGCAGCGATAGTGCAAAATTTCGATGATGTGCCATTTATTGGGCCTAAATTTTCTTGTGATGTTTGGAGAAATTGGGGAGTGCCAGAAGAGCGTTTGGTAGAAGTGCGTCCTGGAGATGTGATTAAAATCAAAGATATGGAAATTGTGGCAGTAGATTCGTTTGATAGAACGGCGCTTATTACTTCACCACTTCAGGCAGCAGATATGCGCGGAGTATGTCCTACCGATATGGATGACCGTGCCGTTAGTTATATAATTAAAACGCCAGGTGGAAACCTATATCATAGCGGTGATTCACATTATTCAAATATGTATTTTAAACATGGCAAGGACCATAAAATCGACGTCGCACTCGCTTCGTTTGGCGAAAACCCTGCAGGCCTAACAGATAAGATGACCTCTGTGGATTGCTTAAGAATGGCAGAATGTTTAAATGCAAAAGTATTAATTCCGTATCATCACGATATTTGGAACAACATGCTAGCAGATCCAATGGAAATTGAGTATTTATACCAGTTTAAAGCGCCGAGATTAGATTATCAGTTTAAGGTATATATTTGGCAAGTTGGCGGTAGTTATATGTATCCAAGAGATCAGGATAAGAAGCGCTTTATGTTTAAACGTGGTTTTGAAGACGCATTTACAGACGAACCAAACCTACCTTTTAAATCATTTTTATAAAATAATTGACATATAAATTGGATAAATTTGGAGGAAATCATGAGCAAATATCAAAATTTAAAACAAGAAGTTTTTGCAGCAAATCTGGAATTAGTAGCGCGTAAATTAGTTATTTATACTTGGGGAAATGTGAGCATTATAGACAGAGAGCTGGGTGTTGTTGTAATTAAGCCAAGAGGAATAGAGTATCATGATTTAGTGGCAGAAGATATGTCTGTTACTGATTTGGAGGGCAATATTATAGAAGGAGATTTGTTGCCATCTGTAGATTTAGAAATTCATTTGGCGATCTATAAACAGTTTCCGGCTATAAAGGCAATTGCGCATACGCATTCAACCTATGCAACAGCATTTGCGCAGGCTAGATGTGATATACCATGTCTTGGCACAACGCATGCGGATCATTTTTATGGAGTGATACCGTGTACAAGGCAATTAACTCCAGAAGAAGTAGCCGGAGAGTATGAAAAAGAAATTGGCAATGTAGTTGTAGAAACATTTTTGGAGAGAAAAATTGATCCGATGCAAGTGTTTGGAGTGAATGTTGCAGGGCATGGCCCATTTACTTGGGGGGCAACAGCAGGTTTGGCGGTAGAAAACAGTGTTATCCTAGAAGAGCTATCTAAGATGGCATTACTGACTAAGCAAGTAAATCCTAATGCACCTTTGCTAGAAAACTATGCATTAGATAAGCATTTCCTAAGAAAGCATGGAGAAGGTTCGTATTTTTATCAAAGTAAATAGATTGCGAGGGATATAAAAAGTGAAAACGTCCGTATCATTATCTGTTTTTCAGGGAGCGAAGACAGCACCGATTTTATTTATGGGATCCACAGAAGAAAATTTTAGAACAATTAAAGAATTGGGATATGATGGAATCGATCTATTTGTGGATGACCCAACGAGTGATGCAACAAAAGATGCTGTTAAATATTTAATTAGGTATGATCTGGGAGTGGGCGTTGTGATGCCAGCGGCATTGGCAGGGCAAGGATTATTTTTAGGCGACGAAGATAAGTCTGTTAGAAATAAATGCATCCAGAAAATAAGTGAAATAATAAAGTTTGCAGAAGCAATAGATGGAATGGTATCATTGGGATTGGTTAGAGGAAGCAGTGCCAGAGAAGAGTCATTGGCTCATTTTTATAGCAAATTTGTAGATTCTTGTGAAAAATTAATTAGCACAACAGACATGCCGTTGCTGATTGAACCAATTAATCGATATGAAATTAATACGATAAATTCGGTGCAAGAAGGAATAGATTTTATAAATAAGTATAAGCTGCCATTATATTTAATGATAGATACATTTCATATGAATATTGAAGATGTAAGTATAGAGCAAGCGCTTCGAGATAGTTTTTCATTAACGAAGCATATTCATTTTTTAGATTCGAATAGATTGGCTCCATCGATGGGGCATTTGGATATGGAAGGGTTATATAGAACTGCAGCTGAATTGGGATATAATGGATATCTGTGTTTAGAAGCATTAGCAAAACCGACAGCATATGAATGTGCCAAACGTGGTGCAGAATTTTTTAAAAAGGTAAAAAAGTAAAGTTAAATTTTAAAAGACTCCCCTAACAAGGATGTCTTTTTTTTGTCCATTAAAAAAATATAAAGATAGGAGCTTTGTGGTAAAATTGGCAAAATACATAAATATGTATTAGAATACATAAAATTTATAAAGAATAGAAAACGGGGAGGGTAAAAATGGCAAATATAATTACGATAATAACATTTATAATAGTGTATTTGATACACAATCTATTATTTTATAAAATTTTGCTGCAAACAATGGAACTGAAATTTAAGAATTATACAGTGTATATATTGAGCGGCATTAATGTTTTAGTAGCAGGAGTGGCGGTGTTTCTGCTAGTAGATTATTCAGTATGGGTATATTTAAGTATAGTATTGGTATATTGCAGTACGACAGTAATCTGCTTTCGTGAAAATATTTTAAAAAGATAACTTGGGGCTTAGGAATGCCTATACATCTATTTTCCATAACAATGCTAATACTTGCGGCAACAAGTTGGACAACAAAAGAACCTATAGATCAAATTGTTGAAGATATATATCAATTGCTAGAAATAAAAATCAATACATCGTTTCTGTGTATAATATTATTAATGATAATTAACAAAGTGATGTCAAGGAAGATTATCAAGCTGATGTCGGTGCAAATAGAAAAAATAGAGCTATTTTTTAGTATGGCAGTTTGCAGTATGCTATTGCTAATAGTGAATTCATATATATATGGCATCAACATACATTCTATATATCTAAATATAAATTTAATGATAACTGGTCTAGTTTGCTTATTGCTATTTTACTTAGGAATATTGGTAGTGGCAGGATTTCAGCATATGAAGATACAGAATCAGTTGCTAGATCATCGACTGCAGGCGCAGCAAGTGTACCAGCAAATTGTTCATAGTAAGTCAGATATAACTATAGAAATAGACTGCAGTAAAGGGACAGTGGTTAATTACTTGATTAAAGAGAAGAAAAATCAGGTGTTGATAGGAAGAAAATATATGAAGTTTCGAAATGAGTTGTTATTAGACGTTGTGCACCCAGAAGATAAGGATCTTGTAATGGAGTTAACTGATATAGGCTATATCACTGAAGCGCTAGCTAAGAAGAATAATAGATATAATTTTGAGTATAGAGTGCTGCGAAAAAATCAAATTCATTGGTTTAAAGGAGAGGTAAGTGTGATAAATATATTAGATAGTGTGAAGGCAATCCTAGTATTAACAGACATTACAGATAAAAAGGAAATGAAATTTAAAATCGAAAGAGATTTATTGACAGGATTATATAATAAAATAACAACGGAGGATTTAATAAAAATGCATCTGAGAAGTCACCTAGGAGGTGTACTTTTTGTAATAGATCTGGATAATTTTAAAGAGGTAAATGATATTTTAGGCTACGATATCGGAACTGAAGTGATAAAAGATGTGGCGAAAAAGTTAACTGCAACCTTTAGGAAAAAAGAAGATATAATAGGAAGAATTAGAGAAGACAAGTTTATAGTTTTTATTAAAACCAATGTGGATAAGGTAAATATTACCAATATAGGAAACAGAATAAATGAGGTAATCGCTAAAAAATATAGTTATGAGGACAAGGAAGTTTATGTTTCGGCTAGTATAGGCATAGCAAAAGCGACAAAGCCGCTAACGACGTTTGCAGATTTATATATCGATGCAGATATGGCTTTATACCAAACAAAAGGCAAAGGTAAAAATGGATTTATGCTATATTCAAATGAAAACAGTAAACAAGAATAATTAATAAATGGTTTTTTACCGGTGAAATGCTAATGGTGTAAAATAGCTTTATCAATCAGCAGATTATTCTAGTTTTTATGATAAAATTTATCTTAAATAAACAAAAATTAGGAATTATTAAAAATTGATTTACATAATATAAATTATACTATATAAGGAGGAGTTAGTATGGTAAATCAACAAATAATACCGGTTTTTATTTTTGTATTTATGCTACAAAATAGTTTATTTTACTGTATATTAGCACGGTTAATGGTCTTTAAGTACAATAAAATAGTTATAATATTAATAGCAGCAATCAGTGTTGTATTAGAAATGCAAGTATTAACATTATTGCCACATTGTTCTGTTGTAGCATATGGATTAATGACGCTGTGCTATTGTGTAATAACTATTATTTGTTTTGAGGGATCCATTTTTAAAAAATTTGTATGGGGGATAAGCATACCAATTCATATATTTTCAATTATAGCTGTAGCTGCAGCAATAAGGAGCTTGGCATTAGGTCAACCGTTAAAGTATATTTTTATGGATGATAATATCTTATTAGGGTTTAGTGCATATGTAGCAATAGTGTGTATAATAGTTTTGATGATACTATTAAATATAGTATCAAATGAGATATATGCATTGATGATGCTGCCAATCGAAAAGGTAAAAATATTTTTGGCTATAGAAGTATGTATATTGATAGGGTTAATCAGCAATACATATGTATATGAATTAGAGTATTTTGCAAAGTCAATATTATTACAGCAAATTATATTGGGAGTAATGTGGATTGTACTATTTTATATGGGTCTTTTGATAATGATAGGTATCCAAAAGAGTAGTAATAAGCAACGCGACTTGACGCAAAATTTAAAAGCACAACAGATATATAAAAACATATTGCACAGAAAATCTGATATCGTAATAGAGGTAGATTGTAATGCCAAAACAATGTTAAGCTATACAGAAAATGGAGTACCAGTGGCATTAGCGGTAGGGCAAAAATATGAGCAAGCGCGCAATGTGCTAATGAAGAGAGTTCAGCGCGATGATGAAAAATATTTTCAAGCTATGACAGAAATAGAATATATGAAAAACGTATTTATAGAAGGAAATAATAAATATAGCTTTGAGTACAGGACAAATATATTTGAGACAATACGATGGCAACATGGAGAAGTTAACATAACATTAATAGATAAAACTATAAAAGCCATTATTTTGATAAATGATATTACGCTAGAAAAAGAACTAGAATTTAAGGCTCAGCGAGATGTAATGACTGGATTATATAATAAAGTTATTGTTGAGAAGCTGGTTTCGGAGCATTTGTGTGAGTATGCAGATGGAGTGTTATTTATGATTGACATAGATAATTTTAAAGCTGTTAATGATAATTTGGGACATGAAATTGGAGATAAAGTGATTAAAGATGTTTCTAAAAAATTAAACAGCATATTTATTGAAGAAGATATTATTGGAAGATTTGGAGGAGATGAATTTGTAGTATTTGTTAAAAAAATAGAAGACGAAAAAAATAATATATACAATATTGCTGAAAAAATCAATAAAGCTATAGCAACAACATACTGCGATGAATACAATAAAGTGAAAATATCAGCAAGTATTGGAATTTCCAAAGTAACACCAGAGTTAAGAAATTATAAAGATTTATATATAAGCGCCGATTATGCTATGTATAAAACTAAGAAAAAAGGAAAGGATGGATTTACCATATATTCTGGTGAAGAGCTGAATGGTGAATATGAAAAAAAATAGACTATAATAGATTTATGAGTTCTAAAATAGTCTAAAGGATTAAAAAATTATATGATTACAGCAAATTGAGCAATTTCGCACGTATCTGCTGTGATAGGATTGTATAGGATCTTAATGATTTTGCCAGTATCAGCTTTAGTGGTAAAATATTGATAATGTGTACCATTAAAAAAACTTTGTCCTTTGCTAAGAGCAGTTTTGTCAGAAATATTTTGGAGCTCTGTGAGCGCTAATTCGATTGCAAGGATTTCAGAAGTAGCAAATTGAGGTAATTTATTTTTGGTTGCAGATGAGAATGTAAATTTCGAAAAAACATCTTGCCATTTTGGCTCTAATCTAAACCTTTTCTGAACTTCTGCAGATGTAATATCTGCATTAACGTGCTTTATCGCAGTTTTCACTTTTGTTATTTCCTGAAGGATATCTTGAGAATGAAGCTCTAATTGAGTAGTGCCTAATTTTTTATCTGGAATAAGGTCTTTAGCAGACGAAATAATGATAGCTTGCTTATCGATTTGTAATTGCAGTGTTTGGAGAGCAAGATCTTTTGCTTTATACTTTTGATGGAGAAGATCAAATGTTGCTGAGGCAGAGGAGGATAAATTTTCATTTTGAAGTTCTGTACGCAGTGAATTTAATTCATCTGTAGCTATTAGATACTCTTGAGTAAGCTTGGCAAGTTCGCTTTCGGCGGCAGCTTGTTCGTTTATAACAGCTGAGATAGTGGCATTAGCGGTACTAATATCTTTAAGTGTTTGGTCATATTTGGTTTCGCTATTTTTTAGTCTAATTTTTAATCTGTTGTGTTCTATTAATAGCTGAGTATAGGCATCTTCCTGAGAAGCAATTTCTGCTGCAATGGATTCGTCTGCTTCATAGCTTGGAAGCGTTTCGATTGCTGGAGTGAAAGGTGAGCCATGAATCGCAACGGTCATAAAGATGAGCTGACTCATAATTTCGGTTTTAAATCCATGTGCAGCCATAATATGTGCCCAAAGGTCTTCTTTTAGTAATACATTTTTGAGAATAGTATGGCTCATTTTATTTAATGTTAAAATATGCTTATCTTCTTCGACCAGTTTGTTAAAGTATTGCAAATAGATATCATCTGCTCTTTGAGAAACAAGTTTATACTCATCAATTTTTAGCTTTTGAGATACAAAATCGATTATCTGAATAGAAAGCGAATCATCAGAAATAGTATATGATAGAGAGAGAATACTTTTTAAGATAATTTTAAGCTTGGTATTTAATTTGGATCTACTAAGGTTAGAAAGTTCTTGTTTTTTTTGATCAATATATTGCTCAAGATTTTGAGGTTTGGGAGCTTTAAGTCTTAGGTCTTTGTTGAATTTATGACCCAACTTATTTATAAATTGAACCCCTTTTCGAGAAATTATATTGACACCAATTTTAGCAGTGTTTTTTGGGTTGAGTACTTCCAACATAGCAATATATTGCCTAATAAATTCATCATCAGTTTTTTGCAAAATTTCAAAAATATTTGTCATATAAAATCCTTTCTATTACCAATTTATATAAAATTTAGTATTTGGTTCGCCTGCAAACATAATTTTTTCGACTCCAGAAAGGCTGATGGTGCCTTCGTGAAACTCGAGATAAGAATTATAGACGCATTCGCCAAAACTATTGTATAAACCAAATGCTCCATTGCCCGTTATTGATATATCGATACCAGGATAATTAGGATCAACTTCTATAAAAAACCATTGAGAGAAATTATCTTTCTCAATTTCAACTTCATAACTTCGTAAATTATTCATTGTCGCAATATCGTTTTCGCTAATATAAGTGCTGCCATTGGTATGAAGATACTCGATGTCATCTATAACTTCGATGAATAGATCTGAAATATCTCGCCCGTTGTTTTGAGGGATTTGAACTGTGTTAATAGCATTAGAAGCGTCAATGATTTTGTAGTGTCCAAAAAAACCTTCAAGTGAAGAAGTTGTGGGCAGCTGAAAACTTGGGTGTGTAGTATACAATATAGAAGAAAAATATTCATCCACAAGATAATACTCATTGCCTAGTCTATTTTGCCAGGCCTGTTCATATTGAGGAAGTGTGATAGACGGATTAAGTCGAACGAGTTCGTATTGAGCTTGCCATAAAGGTATGAGCCCGATGTCAAAAACGGTATTAGTTTCTAGATAGGTTTGGTTATTAGACTCTTCTATAAATTCTGCTGTGTATAGCATATTTTTCGACGCAAAGATACCGTTGCCCTGATAATATAACGTTTCGGCGGGAAGCTCTGTTTGATTGGAGGTTATAGTTAATGTACCGTCAGTTGAAACCGCCAAAGTGTAGTCAGTATAAAAATTTGCGTATACACCACTATATTTTAAGAGGTTTTCGGGAGCGTATGCAAGCGTAGAAGTGATGGGTGAATCAATTGAAAAATTAATTTTTATACCAGCATCTACCAATAAATCGTTTACTATTTGTGTTGCGATCATCTGAGTATATAACGCATGGCTTCCGGTTGAGAGTACGCAAACTATGGCATCGATTTGCGGAATGACAATTACGGTTCCGTGCGCACCAATTAAATCACCATTTTTAAGAAAAACTTGAATGCCTGCGTCATAAAAAGGATCTAGGTTTACGTTGTCCCAGCCCAATCCAAATGCAAAATTTGAGTTAGAATTGGAGTGCCAAATCCCTCGTAAATATTCTGGATATTTTGTAGTTTCTATGGCTTGATAGCTTAATATTCCAGGATTTAGATATATATTCATAAATTTGCATACATCTTGAGCAGTGGCCAAAATTCCGCCTACACCAAAATAATTATAAAGCTCAGCAACATCTGATGTCATGGTTCCCAGATATAGTTTATGATATGCAGAGACCGCGTTGGCTATCGCATCGTCTGTTGCGAAGTGTGTATTTGTAATTTTTAGGGGTTCAAAAAAATAGCGCTGCAAGAAGCTGCTAAATGTCATTCCAGATACGTCTTCTATCAATATTTCGAGCAGGGCATAGCCGTCGTTACAATATACTGAAAATTCGCCAGGTGTGGACTTTAGGCGCTCAGTTGCTAATCTATCTAGCAAATCTTTTTTGCTAAATTTTAGTGCATCGTCATAGAAAAGCGAGTTTGATAGAGAGCCCCCCAAAAGTCCAGAAGAATGATTTAATAACATCCGAACTGTAATATCTTTATACCGAGGATCTTGCATTTTAAAGTTTTCTATATAATGTATAATTGGCATATCTAGTTGAACTTGATTTTGGTCAATAAGTAGCATAATGGCTGCAGTAGTATACATTTTGCTAATAGAAGCAATTGGGTAGAGTGTATCTATATTAACAGAAGTTCCAGAAACTCCGGCTGAAATAATTTTATCGTTTTGCATTACTGCATACTGAACATTGTCGGCACCTAAGTTAGAAACCAAAAGATTAGCGTATTGCGACGCCGTTGCTGCAAAAATACAATGGGGTAGTAGTGTAATTATTATTAAAATTGTAATAAAATGTGTCATCACCAACCTCCAAATTATAAGCTATTTGTGGAATTTATTAATTTTAGTTTTTAGCTCTATGGCGCGATCCTTTAATTTAGGATGAACACCAACATCAATTATGAGAGAACTCAATAGGCGTAAGGAAGTACTATAATCTGAAATTTTATAGGATAGCACTGATGTTGTGTATACAGATTTATGAAAATCAAAACCTAATGCAGGATAATTATCGGTATCTAACGATAACTTGAAGCATTCATATGCGTTTTTGATAAACTCTGTTTCGTCATCAAGTTGCTTGAGATCGTGGTATAGCCAAGATATTCTTAAACATAAAACAGCTTTTTCTATATTTTTGCCATTCCTAATTAAACATTCTGCCAATGCAAGTTGGTATAAATCTAAGGCATAGTTTATGCTTCGAACTTCTTCGATAGGAATAGGAAAATAATTTGGGCAAATTTTGGTCCGCACTGCAGCTCGCTGGGTTGGTAAAAGAGTAGCAAAAGATGCATTTAGTGCTGTATGCCCACAAGGGCAGCTGATAACATCATAAAGCATTGGATCAACTATGCTATAATGTGTACGCAAATCTTCATCAATATTTTTTAATTGATTTTTGCCAGATTTTATAGCACTAGAATGAAAATCTTTGTTACAAATGGGACAGTGGACCTTGCGCTGATAGATTAAATCTGCTTCAGTAAGTTCATTAAGATTAGATGATGAAGAATTAGAGGGCTTATCCACTAATGTTAAATTAGCCAAATTTTCAAGTCCAAATTTTGAAAAATCTTTAAATAATGCCATTTAATTAACCACTCCTTTATAAATATAAAAATATATATATCAAAAATTTATGTACTAAAAAAAAATAAATACATTAAGATTATATCATAATTAACAAAAAAAGGATACACTAAAAATGATCAGCGCATCCACGAATTATTAATAATTATTTAGCTGTAGTATAACTGTTTTAAACGATTTAGTAAATAGCTGTGTTTTATTTGGTTTGCTTTATAAGCATATGTGTAGTAATCGAGCAAATCAGGTTCAGTGGTATTTTCAAATTTATGCAATGTGGTAGCTAAGTCTTTTTGGACATCACCAACTTGTTGTTTCAATGATAATTCTTCTTTACGTTGCGTTTCGGTTAATGTTTTTTCTTTCATACAAGTCACCTCCTATATGTGGAAGTATTGACATAATTTAGGAGTTTAATACTATGAATCGAAAAAAATTACATATTAACTTTGGAGTAATTGAAACACTTGTTGCGGACGCTGATTTGCTTGTGCGAGCATAGCATTAGCGGCCTGAGAGAGTATGCCGTCCTTAGTGAATAGTACCATTTCTTTTGCCATATCTGTATCTTGAATTCTGGATCGGGCACCGTCGAGATTTACAGAGTTGTTACTAATATTTTTGACAGTGTATTCGAGACGATTTTGAGTAGCACCAAGATATGCTCTTCGCGATGAAATTTCAGCAATTGCTCTATCGACTGCACCTAATGCAAATTGTGAATCTTCCATAGTAAGCAATGAAATTCCGTAGCGATCTTCGTTTGCTGCAGTAAGAGGATCATCGTTTAAGATAAGGTAATCTGTAAATCCATATATTGGAGTTTTGCTAGTAAGTCCCAAAGTATCTGGCTTGGATGATGCGATATCTATTTGGGTTAGCTGATTTGCTTCGGAGCCGGTTTGAACGGAAAGTTTTAAATCAACAAATCCACCATCATAGCCGGCAAGATAGTCTCCGGCAATTCCGGAATTCTTTGCGGTAAGAACCATTGGGTCATATGAAGTACCCATATTGACAGCGTCGAGATTAAAATTCGGATACTCTTGCGCTCTAACTATTAATGCTAAGTCAAAGTCTAATAAATATGAGCCATCTTCTTTAGTTGTAGGAACTCCGACACCGGCACCGTCGTATTCTCCGTTATCATAATCTTCGGGGTCATAAAATTCAAACACTACGCCATCAATAGTAAATCCTGAGCCTGCCTGAAATTTATGAGGCTCTGGATCAGAAGTTCCGCTGTTGATGCTTGGCAACACAATTTCGTATGTGGCATATTCTTTACTATCAATACCCTGGGTGATTTGCTTGGTCGCAATAGAGTTATTTGTGACATTAATGGGATTTGTATTTGCCGAAGATCCTGGATTTTTTGCTGTGAGAACGAGATCTGCGCCTGTGGGATCTATGTGAAAATTTGGTAAGCTTGCATAGGACAGATCTTTTTTCCAATCACCTTGCAAATCTAATCCGATAGCTGCAGGGTCAGTAAGGGTAGTCGATACTGAACTATCATAAAATTCAAACGGTTGACCATCGATAGTAAATTTATCGCCAGAAGTAGGCATATCGAGGCTGATAGAGTATTGGGCTTGTAGGCCGTTATATTTGCCGGTTTGAGTAATTTGAAAACCGCTATCAGCAAGCTCTTTGTCCCCGGATAAAATTTTATGCTGATTAAAGTCGGTTTCATTGCTAAGTCTGTCTAATTCTTTAATAAGCTCATCAACTTCAATTTGGATCTTTTCGCGGTCGGCATCGGTGTATGTTTCGTTTGCAGATTGAACAGCAACTTCGCGGATGCGCTTGGTAATTTCATGTGCAGAGCTTAGAGAGCTTTCTGCTGTTTGAATTAATGAGATCGCATCTGAGCTATTGCGGCTTGCCTGAGCTAGTGAGTCAAGTTGCGCGCGCATTTTAAGTGAAATCGCCATTCCTGCGGGATCGTCTTTAGATGAGCTAATTTGTAATCCCGAAGAAAGTCTTTCCATAGAGCTAGATTGTGCTTCGTTGGCTTTGTTGAGTATATTAACGACTTTTAGTGCAGGTATGTTATAGTTAATTTTCATAGTGAATGCTCCTTTAATGTTAAGTTAAATAATATAGCCTCGATTGTCATTTCCTACCACAAATTCGTTTATAGAAGACCGTCCGTAAGTGAAGCCGGCATATATGTTTTCTGCATTTTGGGTAGTTGGTTTAAAATCTAAATTTAAGTTTTTAATGGCAACATAGCCATCGCGAATGTGCGACATGATTTCTGCCGCATCGGCATAGTCGCCTTCTATAACCAATTTCTGAATAAAGATATATAGATCAAAAAGGTCGTGGGAAAGCGCAACAGACATATCCAAATTTCCGATTAGCACCGTCAAAACTTTTAAGGCATCTTTTTTATAAGGAATGCTTGCAGTATTATTGGCTACCAGTGCACCAACTTTTTCCAAAAATAAATCATACGTAAGACAAAGCAATTCAATTTCATTCGCAGCTGCGACCTGAGCTACTGTTATCATCATACACCTCGCAATCAATTTGTTCGAAAAATAGAATAAGTTGCTTTAATACTTCTAAAATATTATCTTCCATTGAAACCTCCTAGACCACTAAATTGATTAAGGAATCATCTGCGACAATAGCTGTTTCGGCAGTAACTGATTCTGCAAGTGAAGTAAATACTGCTTGAGTAACAGAGTATCCCAGGGATTCGATCATCTTTACTAGCGCCGAATCGCCGGCTTGAAGTCTGTTGGTTGCGTCATCAGAAGAGGTAGTGATTTCGTATTTTACTGTATCGTTTGCTATACGCACATTGGCCGTAACGGTGCCGAGGTTTTTGGTATCGTAGCTGATTGCCGCGTTTAGGGTATCTTGGTCATGTGTATCATTGTTGATGTATAAATTTACCATTTTGGCAACACCATTTATGGTAATGGGGAGCTCAAATGAATTACCCGTCTGATTTAATTTTTGCAAAAAGGTAGTCATTTCGTGTAGATTTCTATTTTGATCATATGTAGCAGTGTCGCCATTGGACATTGCATCGGATGCGGTTTCTTCGGCTTGATCAGAAGCGGCGGCTAGTTCTTGCTCTAGCTCTTCGAAGCTTTCGGGGAAAAATTCTTCCTTTGCAAGTGCAGCGCTAAATTCTTTGGGTTCATTAATAAATTTATGCATCAAATAGATGTTGTTGATGGTTACTGGAATTTCTTTTTCCGCAAGCATATCGATAACTTCCGGTGCGACATGTTTGGCAACATCGAGTTTTTCTTTAAAGCTATCAGGAAGCGTATCATAATCTGTAAATTTGCCAAGCTCTTTTTTGACCGCAGCTTTTACAAAAGGGAAAATAGTACTTGATACTTTTGACGCAAGGTCTGGAGTGTTGAGATCAGTTAATTGGCTATTTTGTATAATTTTTGCAAGATTAGCAAGTTTTTTGTTGGAAATATGAGCGGTATCCATACGTTTTTTTGCTGTATCTGCAGCTATTTTGAAGCCCTCGATCTCTCCAAACAAATTATCTATAGATGCATCAATACCCGTAGATGCAGTCGTGGCATGTTTGACAGCTGCTTGCAAATTGGCCATATTGAGAGATAGCTCGTTTTTGTTGATATATCCTATCACGGCATCTTTGTTTTTTGAGATAGAATTTAAAATTTGAAACATTCCGATAAGCTCTTGCTTTTGAGACTCATTTATTTGGCCCTTTTCCTCGAGAGCAACGATAGAGGCGGCGACGCTCTTTTGCATTGCGGGAATTTTTTTATGGGCAGCAAAAGCGAGAGACTCATCAATTGATTGGGTATAAGGATTGATGCCCTCTTTGATCATAGATGCAACAATTTCTGGGGTCATTTCATCAAAGAAAGCGGTCATCTTAGCTGCAATGATCATAGTGGAGTTTAGTTCATCTAGTGTGATTTCGTCATTGTTAGCAACAAGAGCCGTTGCCGCCTGAATAGATAGAGGTGTAACTTCTATATTATTAGCAGCCAAGACACCTGCTATTTGTGATTTAACGGTATTGATACTTTCACCCAAATATGCTTGAGGTGTGAGAGCCTGTTCTTCGTATTTGGAGAGTATGTGATCAAAATCTGCCAATGTTGCAGCTTCATCTGATTGAATCTGAATGAATAGTGAAGCATCGTTGTTATATTTCATTCGCGTAACTACACCCAGAGTTTCTACCGTAGATTGTTTATGAGCAACGTCTAGGTTAATATTATCTAGTGCAGTTTCAACTTGCTTATTTCGTTGTGCAGTAAGTTCTAAAGCGATTTTGGAGAGCTCGGTACTCTCAAGAGGTAAACGCTCGCTGATATTTCGCGCAGCTTGTAAAGTGAGATTGGCACGAATGGTATTGATTTGTGAACGAATTTCTTTAACTTTTGCCGCAACATTGGATTCAAAAACTAAACTTTTTGTAGCCTCATTGCTTTGTTGAGAAACTGTAGTTGATGCTGAGTCTGTTGCAGGCGACGTATTTGTTGTAGTTGTAGCATCTGCGTTTGTTGAACCAGCGTCAGTAACTGCATCTGATGAGGATACTGAAGAGCTTGCGAAAGGTGATATTCTTGTTGAATCTGCATTTGGTGTTGCTGTAACAGGCGTTCGATTTGTTGTAATTGAATTTGTAGTAGTTGTTGCATTTGTTGTAGATATTCGTGATATATTTGCATGTATAGCTCCTTTTGTTTCGTGAGAAATAGGTGCTTTAACACGAGCGGCTAGTGAATGAAATGTGATAGCCTCCCCTGCAATAATAGCCTGCTCGATGTCGGTATCAGACACAGCAGTTAAAGTATCAACAATTTCTTGCATATCCATCTCGGTGTAGAGCATCTTATTGTCTTTGATAAGAATTTCGTTTGCCTTTTCAACAATAGAGGCATCATCATCTGGATCTGGAAGGTCCATCATCTCAACGGCACTATAAATATTTTGCATCTTGGCAACGTTAGTCGCGCAGACATCTTCACCAATGGACATAAGCTTTTCGGCGGCCCAGGTGTTTCCTGCTGTAACCGGAAGATTATTTAAGTTGAGTACTTTTTCGGTGGTCGCAGAATCCCCAACAAAGGAAGTGTTATTTGCCTGACTATAACTTCCGATGTATAGAGAGTTTATAGTTATTATGTCGTCATGCATCGCAGTTTTATACATTCCATCTGTATGCTCTTTTAGACGGCGTATTTTATCGGCGATGGCATTTTCGTCGTTCGAAATTTTGGTATCCGCAACAAAAAATTCGTACTCGTTAAGCGGAATATCATCAACATTAACGCCAGACGATGATAGTGCAACAACTTTATCTTGATCAACTGTAGGTGCAACAAGTTTTTCGAAATCTTTTTCGGTATAAGTTTCGGTATAAAGAGTAGTTAGATCATCTGAAGCTGCCGTAGGATAATAGGGATCTGATGTTTCGGGTTGTGGCGCAGCAGATGGCATGGTAAAATATGTGTATTGCGCAATCTTTGTATTAGAAATATTTTCTATCATAGAAATTCCCTCCTATTTCATAGACTATATCGGCAACAAAAAATGAAAGTTTAATAAACTTGGCACAATTGGTGTATGCTAATATTGGTAATTAAGAAATAACTGAATATTTTGTCGTAAAGCAAATGGAATCTGCATATACTAAATGTATATGTACGGCTATAAAAAAAATATATAGTAGATAACTATGGTAAGTGGAAGGGGTAAGTAGATGGAAGAAGTGATAGCGCAAACGGGATTGACATCAGCTTCGTGGATACAAATAGGAATCGTGGCAATATTGATAGTGGGTTCTGCATTTTTTTCTATGTCAGAAACAGCGCTTATGTCAGTTAGTAAAATAGATGCAAGACATATGGTATCACAAAATATTAAAGGAGCGAAGCTAGTTCAAAAATTAATAGATGAGCCCAAAAAATTATTGGGAGCAATACTGGTGGGAAATAATTTAGTAAATATAGGAGCGACATCGCTGTCAACGGTGCTGGCGACAGATATTTTTGGGAGCGCAGGTGCGGGAATAGCAACAGGAGTGATGACCGTATTGGTGTTAATCTTTGGGGAGGTAACGCCAAAATCGATTGCAGCACAAAATCCGCAAAAAGTTGCAGTAATAGTGGCGCCAGTTATTGGACTGGTAGTAACAGTTCTTTCTCCTATAGTAAAAATTATAATGGCACTATCAAATATTTTAATTAAACTTGTTGCAGGGTCGGCAGATAGCTCGAATGCATTTATGACAGAAGAAAAGTTGAGAACCATTTTAACAGTAAGTCACGAAGAAGGCGTAATAGAAGCAGTGGAAAAAGAAATGATTACAAATGTATTTGATTTTGGGGATTCATTTGCAAAGGACATTATGATTCCAAGGACGGATATGGTAGCGATCGACGTAGATGCTACATACGATGAAATTATTCAATTGTACAAGGAGTATCAATTTTCTAGAATGCCAGTATTTGAAGAAAGCCACGACAATATTGTTGGAATGATTTATATCAAAGATTTGTTGCTGCAGCAGTTTAATCAGGACAATTTCAATATAAAAAATGTGTTGCGCGAGCCATATTTTGTGCATGAATTCAAAAGAACAGCAGAGTTGCTGAAAGAACTTCGTCAAAAGAAGATAGTGATGGCATTTGTGGTAGATGAGTATGGGGGCACATCAGGGCTTTTAACATTAGAAGACTTGGTGGAAGAGATAGTGGGAGAATTGGAAGACGAGTATGATATTATTAACGAGAACTTTGTTGCAGTGGGAGAAAATGAATATATAGTAGATGGCAGTTCGAAAATTTCGGATTTTAATGATAGATTGGGATTAAAAATAGAATCAAGCGAGTATGATTCGGTGGGAGGATATTTAATTGGGTTACTAGATAAATTTCCACATGATGGGGAGGTAATAGAAACCGATGACATTACATTTATTGTGGAAGAGGCATATAATAACAGGATTAATACAATTCGTGTTATAATTAAACCAGAAGCAATAGAAGCCCAAAATGCAAACAACGAAAATGAGGAGGATTAAGCCCTCCTTTTTTAGTGCCTAATTTCCCATAATTCTATATCTTTATATATATTTAGCGGAGTGGGAGTGATAACACCTGTAATGCGTTTGTGAGTAATGAGAGCGCCACTTTTAAAGAATAAGCTGATATATGGGATCTGATCTTGGATATATAATTGCAGTTGGTTATATGCGTCTAGGAGGTTTTCTTCTGTTGCTCTAAATGCGAGATCGAGAAGAGTGTCCATTTGCGGGTCTTTGTAGTTTATAAAATTGTCTGCAGCAGAATGGAATATAAATGAAAAATCAGGGATATACGAAAATTTCCAACCACCCAAAAATAATTCAAATTCCCCATCGTCTATCCGTCGGCTAAATGTATTGGCATCTACAAATTCGGGGATAATTATTATACCATGGTCCGAATACATTTTTACGATTCCTTCGGCAATAAGCTTTCTCTCGAAATTATCTTCGTTTACAAGCATTCGAAGCCGAAGAGGCTGCTCTTCTGTGAAGCCAGCTTTGGCAAGTAAAAGTGGAATGATATCGCGCGACATGGTTTCTTCGTAGTGATTATATAAGTAGCTATTTGGGTTGATAGGAGTGCTTGCAGCAGAGCCATTGCCTAGGTAGTATATATTTACTAATGCTTGCTTATTTAATGCATAATTTAGTGCGTAGCGTACGTTGAGATCTTTGATTATTGAGCTGTTAAAGTTTAAGCCAATAAACTCATATTTATTTGTCGCAATTTCGTATATTTTGTTGGAAGATTTTTCGTATTTGCCCCAATTCATGACTTCTGTATATACAGCATCGACTATATCTCTATCGAATGCAGATAACATGGCAAGATGGTCGGGAGCGTAATAGACGTTAGCAAATTCAATTAAAGGAGCACCCTTAAAATAATTATCATTTCTAACAAGACTTAACGATTTTTGAGGGGTTTGTTGCACGAATTTATATGCGCCACTGCCAACGGGGGCGGCGTTTAGATTGTTTTGATATATGTGTTCGGGAATAATAGGAAAAAATAGTGTTTGAAGCACTCCGCTAAATGGCGTTGAATAAAAAATTTGCACAGTGTTGGGGCTTAAAACAGTAGCATAAGAAATATTTTGTGAATTTAGATAGTAAACACTATTTTTACAATTTTTAAGTAATTGAATTGAGTAGACGACATCATCTGCGTCTACTTCGGTGCCATCGTGCCAAAACACATCGTCTTCTAAAACGAGAGTGACACTACTACTATTGTCGTTTATGGTATAATATTTTGCAAGATTTGGGCTGATGCTACCATCAATTTCTATATTTACGAGCGTATCAAATATTAGATTTAGCATTTGAGCAACATCGGCATCGCTATTTGTTATAGGGTTTAGCGTGGTGGGGATATTAGATGTAAGCACAATCGTGTCATCTGATTGGGAAGTATCGTGTAAAAATAAAGGATTTTCCGCTGGTTGAGATTTTTCGACAAAAACCGCATTGTTATGATGTGTATTTGGCTCATCTTGGCGAGATGAACAGCCCACTAATAAAGCAATAGTAAAAATCAAGTATAGTAATATTTTCATAGTTATCTTTAGAAACTCTCCTTTCAGGTAAATTTATCTATTTAGAGTTTAGACAGATTAAGAAATATTTAAACATGGAATATTAAAAAAAATATAAAATTCTATAAACAAAATAATGAAAATTAACTTTTATGACATAGTTATGCGTTTCTTTAAAGGGTATAGTATGTAGGGTCTGACCATCGTGACTATATTGTGTATTGTTAAGCCATTTAGCAACGTTGCCACTACCACCATTGTATGCCGCAAGAGCGAGATCGATATTGTTGTCATAATTTCTGATAAGTCTTGATATATACCAAGTTCCGATTTGCATATTGATATATGGGTCAAATAGATCATCTGCAGTGTAATTTTCGATTTTGAGTTCGGTTGCGGCCCATAGACCGGTTGGTTCCATAATTTGCATTAGCCCGCGAGCGCCGCTGCGAGAAACTGCGTTAGGGTCGAAGTGAGTTTCGGTTTGTATAATAGCATATATAAATAATTCGTCTAGGCCATATAACTCAGAAAGTTCTTCTACATACGAAAGATATGGTCGAGGGTATATTTTATAGGCAATATAAATACCGCTTAAACCCAAAATCAATACAAGTAATAATATATAAATTCGTATTTTTGTATTCATATAGATCTCCTAATTTTTGTGATAAATAATACTGCTATAGCAGCGGCGATAAAAGTAGCTATAGCAGCGTGTAATTAACAGAGTTTTGCTAACATTTTTTCGATTTGTTGCTCGAGATTTTCGATGGTACCGTCATTAAAAATTGTATAGTCTATGCGCTGAGATAGTTCATCCCAGGACTTTTGGCTATCAATTCGTTTTAATGCGTCTTCGTAGGATAGCGTGTTGCGATTCATGATTCGTTGAGTGCGCAGCTCGTCTGGTGCGTATACTCCAACTACTTTATCCGTTAGTTGATCAAGAGCAATTTCATATAATAAAGCCGAATCAATTAAGACGCAGGTATAGCGTTCAAAATCGATAGAGGCTAGTATATCTTTAATTTCTGAATAAATTTTGGGGTGCATAATTGCATTTAATTTGTTGAGTTGGTAATTATCTCCAAATACAACAGCACCGAGTAATTTGCGAACAATATTGCCCTTTGCGTCTAAAATTTCGTTGCCGAATGCTGAAACTACATCTGAATATGCATGGCCATGTTTATTTAATAATACATGACCGATCTTATCGGCATCTATTACAAAAGTGGATGTTGCTTTAGATATCAATTGAACTATCGTACTTTTTCCAACACCAGTACCGCCAACAATTCCTATAACCATATTTATCACCTCATATTTTTGTTATTTTGCAGCAAACCAGCTGTCGCCAGACTTTACATCTACTAGCAATGGAACTGCTAGCTTAACTGCACTCTCCATTTCTGTCTTGAGAAGCTTTGTAATATGTTCAATTTCGCTTTTGTGTACCTCGAGTAATAATTCGTCATGCACAGTTAAAATGAGGGTAGAGCGCGTTCCTTTTAATGCGTTGTGAACCTGTATCATTGCTTTTTTTATTATGTCTGCAGCAGTTCCTTGTATAGGCATATTCATAGCAATTCGTTTGCCATACTCTTTTGTATTGAAATTGCTAGAGAATAATTCAACAATATTGCGTTTTCGATTTAGTAGGGTAACACCATATCCTGTTGCTTGAGATGTTGTTATCAATGAATCTAGATAATGTTTAACATTTGGATATTTAGCAAAATAGTTTTCAATATATTCCGTCGCCTCTTGGTTGGATACCTGAATATCATCTGCAAGAGAGAATGCGCTTATTCCATAGACTACACCAAAATTTACGGCTTTGGCGGCATTGCGTTGCGCTTGTGTGACAGTATCGACGCCAAATACTTCGCTTGCGGTTGATGTGTGTATATCGATGCCTTCTAAGAATGCGCGTTGCATGTTGGCATCTGCAGAAAGGCTGGCAAGAACTCGCAATTCGATTTGAGAATAATCGGCATCTAAAAAGACGTAGTCATCGTTAGACGGAATGAATGCGCGGCGAATTTCTTTGCCTAAGGCCAATCTAATAGGAATATTTTGTAAATTTGGCTCTGCAGAGCTGATTCTTCCAGTAGCTGTTACGGTTTGATTGAAAGTGGAATGAAGCTTGTTATTTTTGTCTAAAAGCTTGAGTAGCCCGACAACATAGGTGCTGTGTAATTTCTTATATTGTCGATACTCTAAAACTTTGGCAACAATGACGTATTTATCTTTTAGCTTATCGAGAATATTTGCGGCAGTGGAATATCCTGTCTTCGTTTTTTTGCCTGCAGGAATGCCTAGCTTGTCAAATAAAATTAAACCGAGTTGTTTGGAAGAGCTTATATTGAACTTTTCATCTGCAAGGGAATAGATATCTTGCTCTAATGTTGCAATGAGAGCATCTAGTTTTTTGCCAAACGCTGTTAAAAAAGCGGCATCTACAGTGATTCCAGCAATTTCCATATCAAATAACACTTCGATAAGTGGCATCTCTATATCATAAAATAGGTCCAGCATTGATGCGTCGGTGAGTTCTTTGAGTTGCGCAGTTTGAAGCGTCCACATAGCAGAAGCGCGGGCACCTAGTTGTGCAACAATAATGTCCGAGGCAAGGCTTGCCCAGGTGATTTTATTTTTGCCAGTGCCAAGTAATTGATCGACGTGTTTAATATCATATCCTGTCGCAGTGACAGATAATTCATAATCTGATTGTAAAGGATTTATCAAATAAGAAGCAATGGCCGTATCGAAAATATTGCCGTGAATATTTATTTGGTATCTATATAAGATATGTCGTAAATCCTTGCTATTATGAAGTATTTTTGAAATATTTTTTGCTTCGAAAAAATTCTTTACTGCTATTATATCATATTCCTGAGCTAGGTTAGCAGCAATAAAGTAGCAATTGTTTCCATCCGCAACACCCATGTATAGTGTATCATTTTCTAGCACTGCAAAGACGGCGGCAGTATCGAGATCGGCAAGCACAGAAGTTGTAGAAACGGTAACGATGGAAGCAACATCAACTTGTGGCGTAGCAGGTATGGCGGAAAATTTTGTTAGCAGAGATTTAAATTCTAATTTTTCGAAGAGCTCTCTAACGGCAAGATTGTCTTCGAGCTTAAAGGAAAAGTCTTGCAATGTAAAATTTATGGGGATATCGATTTTTATGGTAGCCAAAAATTTACTATCATAGGCAGAATCTTTGTAGGTTGCGAGGTTTTCTTTGAGTTTGGCACCTTTAATATTTTCGAGATTTGCATATAAGGTATCAATGTTTTTATATTCCGCGATAAGTTTTAATGCAGTTTTTTCGCCAACACCTTTTACTCCGGGGATATTGTCGGACGCATCGCCCATCAGTGCTTTTACATCTATCAATTCGGTGGGGATAACTCCATACTTGGCAACAACATCTGAGGCATAGTAGCTTTCGATTTCTGTACCAGTTTGTTTAGTTTTTGGAATCAGAATCTGTATAGAATCGGTTGCTATTTGTAAAAGATCTCGATCGCCAGAAACTATAAGCACGTCATGCTTGGCAGCGGCCGCCGTGGTTGCAAGAGTTCCGAGGATATCGTCGGCTTCGAATCCTGGTGCAGAAATATGCGAGATACCCATGGCAGAAAGGAGATCTTGCAGTAGCGGAATTTGGGGCTGCAGCTCAGAAGGCATTGGCTTTCTGGTGGCCTTGTATGTGAGCGCATATTGGTGTCGAAATGTAGGTGCAGCAAAGTCGAAGGCTACAGCTAACGCATCGGGCTGATGTGTATCTAGCAAATTGAATAATATTTTTAAGAATCCATAAATAGCATTTGTAAAGATGCCTTCTTTTGTGCTTAATAATGGCATACCATAGAATGCGCGATATGCAATACTAAAGCCATCTACTAACATAATTTTCATGACAATTACCTCGATTGTTTTCTAATAGTATACCACAATTGATGAAATTTCAAACAATTTCTAAATTATAGCTGATAACTTTCGGTTAGATTGTTATATTTTGTATAATACTTTGATATAAATAGGATGTAGGGATTTATTAATAAAGGAGGAAAATTATGAAAGCTCATGATTATATGGAGGCGGCACATGAAGGCGATGCGGCTGCGCAATTTCATTTAGGATTATGTTATGCAAAAGGAGCGGGGACACAAAAAGATATAGCAGAAGCTGTAAAGTGGTTTAGAAAATCAGCCAAGCAAAACTATGCGGAGGCGCAGTATAACTTGGGTATATGCAATGTGAATGGAACGGGAATGAGCAAAAGTCTATATAAAGCCTTTAGGTGGTATAAAAGGGCGGCCGATCAGGGGCATTGTAAGGCGCAATGTAATGTGGGAGTGTGTTACTCGACGGGAGCAGGAGTGGCAAAGAACTATACTAAAGCAGTAGAGTGGTATATGAAAGCTGTTGCAGCTGGAGACCCAGTAACGCAGTGTAATTTGGGAGTTTGCTATGAAAAGGGACTGGGAGTGGAAAAAGATTTGTCTGTTGCAGAAAAATGGTATTTGCAAGCAGCAGAACAAGGGCATACAGAAGCTTTGTGTAAACTAGGAAGTTGGTATTATACAGGAGAAGTTGTAGAAAAAAATATGGTTAAAGCATATAAATATTTTAAGAAGGCAGCAGAACGCGGAGATTATATTGCGATGTGTAATTTGGGAACGTGCTATTATTTTGGCAATGGCATAGAGAAAAACACAACTAAAGCAGTAGAATGGTATAAAAAGTCAGCAAAATTAGGAAATGCACGTGCGCAATATAGTTTAGGCAACTGCTATGAATTGGGAAAGGGGATAGAAGTAGACTTGGTAAAGGCATTTGAATGGTATAAGAAAGCTGCAGAGCAGGGGAATATTAAAGCGCAAGCCAGTTTGGGAGCCTGCTATGCGAATGGATTTGGCACAGAGAAAAATATGGAATTGGCTGCCAAGTGGTTTAAAAAAAGTAGTAGAGCTAGGCTTATAGAACAATAATTAGTAGCACCTTAGAGGTGCTTTTATATTGAAATTATTAAAAAAATGTAGATTTAATTAATAAATATTGAAAAAAAGAATATATTATTTTAAAAGTGTTGTTAATTTTTATTAAATTAATTTTAAATTAATTTTAAATTAATCATGGAGGGTAGAGCGATGGAAATAGAAGAATATAAGAAAGCGGCAGAACATGGAGATGCACAAGCGCAATATGAATTGGGAAAATATTATGGAAGTGGGGGCGGAATAAGAAAAGATTATGTAAAATCTATGGCTTGGTTTAAAAAAGCTGCGGAACAAGAACACTCTAATTCGCAGTATGAAATAGGGATTTATTACTTAAATGGTAAAGGTGTAACAAAAAATTTAGGAAGAGCATTTGAGTGGTTTAAAAGATCCGCCGAAAATAATAATCAATATGGAGAATATTGGCTAGGAATATTTTATTATGGTGGATACCATGTTTCTAAGGATATAAAGAAAGCAATAGAATTAATTAATAGATCTGCCCAGCAAGGATATGATGCGGCGCAATTTAATTTAGGGTCATGTTATGCAAATGGACATGGTGTTCCAAAAGAATTACATAAAGCGATCTGGTGGTATAAGAAGGCGGCCGATCAGGGGCATGTGAGAGCGCAGTATGAATTGGCAAATAGTTATTATAACGGAGAGGGTACAGCAAAAAATTTAGAAAAAGCAGTAGAATGGTATAAGGAATCAGCAGAGCAAGGACATTTGGAGGCACAATATAAATTGGCGAGATTTTATTCAACAGGAGAGGGAGTAGCAAAAAACGATGAAATGGCATTTGAGCTATATCAAAAGTCGGCGCAACAAGGAAATCTAAAGGCGCAATGTGCAATAGGAGTATGCTACGAAGAGGGCTTAGGAGTTCATATAGAATTAGGAAAGGCAGTAGAGTGGTACAAAAAGGCAGCAGAGAAGGGATTTGCAGAAGCGCAATATAGATTGGGTAGCTGTTTTGAAAGAGGCAAGGGCGTTATAAAAATTCAGAACAAAGCGTTCGAGTGGTATGAGAAAGCGGCAAAGAAAGGTTATGCAAAAGCGCAATGCGAGCTAGGTATGTGTTATGTGATGGAGAAGGGCGTTAAAAAAGACCTAGCGGTAGCGTTTTCATGGTATAAAAAAGCAGCAGATCAATTTGATTCGACCGGACAGTGGCTAATTGCATTGTGTTATAAAACAGGAAGTGGTGTAGAAAAAGATCTGAGAAGAGCTGCGTGGTGGTATATAAAGTCCGCGGAGCAAGGCGATCCACAGGGTCAGTATGGGATAGGGGTTTGTTACGCAAACGGAGAAGGTGTTGCAAAAAATATTGATAAAGCAAAAGAATGGTTAAAAAAAGCAGCAGATCAAAACCATCAAGATGCTAGAAGAAGTTTGGGTTATATATTAACAATGCCTGATCAGACGCTTTCGTTAAATTTTGAAAATACAGTGGCTAACAGCTAATTTGGGGGGTTAGGTGCTGTTGCGGAGTACTAATCGCAACAACGCCAGCAATGAATTGTAGTTTATTTGTGATTATTGCGTTCGATAACGCACAATTCTTCTGTTGCAGACTGCAATTCTTCGTTAACATGTTGAAGTTCTTCGTTGGATAATACTAGCTCCTCGTTCATGGACTGCAACTCTTCGTTTGAAGCTCGGAGTTCTTCTATAAGCGTTTGCATATTTTCTTTGGTAAGTCGCAGCTCTTCTTCTAGATAGTTTATGGTATCTTTTGCATCGTCTTCTGCTTTAAATTGTTTGGTTTCTAAAATATGAGTAACTTTTTTATTTTCTTCAAAGAGCAATATGCCATAGCGAGTGTTAGATAGCTCGTCTACATATGCACTTACGAGAAGATTGATTTCGTCCTCTTTGTTAGATTGAGTGATATTTTCGTATCTGAATGATCGGCCAGATACGAATAAGTTTGTGACAGCAGCGCCAATGAGAACAGCAAGATCTTTGCGAATCATTTTTAAAATATTGAGGCTGATTCGATTGGTTGGAATTTTTATAAAATCATTTACATCACCAAAAGAATGAATAAGTTCGTAGGACTCGTTGATGATAACTCCTTTGGGAATATATTCTTGCTGGAGGAGTTCGATAATTTTGCCAATGGCTCTATCTACACTTTTTTCGGCAAGTTTGTGGCTAATAAGATGCTCAAACGGAGTCGAATATGTGGAGGTAGGGACAGCTTCTGTAATTTTAAGACGTCGAAAAATCTTTTGTTTAAAGTTTACGGCTTCAAAATATTTTCCCATTTCACCGAGGCTTTCGCTGGTTCCCAAAAATAGGTATCCGTTTTCTTTTAGAGAGAAGCCAAAGGCTGCAAAAACCTTCTGCTGAATGATATTTTCTAAATATATAAGCACATTCCTGCAACTAATTAAATCTAACTTTGAAAAAGGAGCTTCGGAAATTATATTATGCTTAGCGAAGATGATTAAGCTTCTGATATATTTTTTAACTTGGTAATTTTGCCCTTTTTTGTCAAAATATTTGTTGAGTCGAACTGGGTTAACGTCAACAAGTTGGTCTTCTGTATATATACCGTTTTGTGCTTTTGAGAGAGCTATATCGTTTATATCAGTAGCGAAGATTTTGATGTTGATAGGTAAGTTTTTTTCCTCCAAATATTCTACAATTAGAATGGCGATAGAATAAGCTTCCTCGCCGGTAGAACACCCCGCGCTCCAAACACGAATGGTTTCGTCGAGTTCTTTTTCTTGATATATTTGATCTAATGCATTATATAATGAAGCAAAAGCGTCTGGATCTCGAAAAAAGCCAGTAACTCCAATAAATATCTCGTTGTGTAATGTATCTATTTCGTCATCAAAGCGATTTATATAATCGATATATTCATGCATATGATTAAGCTCTAGCATTTTCATTCGTTTTTTGATGCGTCTGACTATGGTACTCTTTTTGTAATCTTCAAAGTTAGTGCCTTTTCGCTCATAAATCTTAAAGATGATTTCCTCGACATCTTCTTTCTGCTCTTCCAAATCGCAAATTAAATTATCCATGTTTATCCCCCGTTTTTAAACTTCTGAAAATTCCAGATTTAATCTTTCGTTATTTGTTGTAATATCCTTATAAAAATCATCAACCTCTTCGCTGACACTTTGTAATATAACTTTAAACTCAGAACCTTCTCCGACGACACTTGTTACATCGACCAAACCTCCTTGAAGTTCGACCAATGATTTAACCAAAGACAAGCCTATGCCACTGCCCTGTTCTTTTTTGTCTTTTTTTGTTCTTGCTTGTTTAAATCGTTCGAATATTATATCTAACTTATCGGCTTCTATGCCCCTGCCAGTATCTTTAACACTAATGATTACATTTGGAAAATCCTGGTATATTCTAACATCAATTTTGCCTCCATTAGGTGTAAATTTTACCGCATTGGATAGTAGGTTTAAAATTATACGTTCCATACTGTCAATATCAATTTCCACAATACATTCCTCAACCTCCGTATCAAAAATTAGTTCTATATTTTTGGCTTCAGTATAGCTTCTAATAGAAAGAGTAAGCTCCTCGACCAAATTTACTATATTAACTTTTGAGATATGCATGATATAAAATCCAGATTCTATTTTGTTCATATCGATTACGTTGTTAACAAGCTTTAAAAGTCTAGTACAATTTTGTTTAATAATTTCGCTATATTTATCGATGGTGCCATTATCAAAATCGCGTTGAACATCTCGTAAAGACATAAGCTGTGCGGCGCTAGAAATGACATTGATGGGTGCACGCAAGTCGTGAGATATATTGGCAAAATACTCGGTTTGATATTTTGCGGTTTCTATTTGTTTTTCTTTTTGATCTAAGCGTTCTTTAAATTTTTTGATATTTAATTCGTCTCTAATATCTCGAATAGAAAAAATATCTGTTAATTTATTGTCAAGAATTGCTTTGGTCATATCAATTTTTACTTCTATTTCAGTTCCCTCTTTATCTAACATAGTTTGTGTGATACTTTTAAATTTTTCAGGTGATAAACTAAAAAATGTATCTATAAATTTTCGTTTTTTATCTTGTCTTATGTAGCTTAGGAGATTTTTACCAAGAAGATCAGTTTGTGAAGAAAGCTTTAGTAGTCTGGCAAATTCCTCGTTATAGAAGGTGATTCCTTCTTTAGGATTAGTCGCAACAACGCCAATTGGTAGCCTTTCTAAAACTGCGTGGTACATTTGCTCATTTTTTCTAATGGACATATCGAGTCGCTCAGATTCTGTGATATCGGTATATGCAATAATTGCTCCAATTGAAGAAAAAGAGCCTTGTATACTGATTAAATTCCAGGACTCATCACTTAGAAATTTTGTTTTATGTTTGAACAAAAGATTTTTTTCATTCTGGGTAAGAACTCGCCACATATTATTAATAATCTTTATATCTCGTAGACATATATCTTCTAAATCAGGATGATATTCTTGCTTATTTTTTAATGACATTTGCATGGCCCGGTTGAGCGCTATTACTTTGCCGTCTTTATCTACAGCTGCTACTTTAGTTTCTATAGAATTAAGCAAAAGCTCGTCTAGATCATAAGAATTTTGTAGATCCATTTCTTTTTTCGCGCGCTCTGTAACGTCTATAGATGAAATATAGATATCGTCATTGAATTGATCGGGATTGTATACGTAATAGCATTCAATATATTTAATATCCCCATTTTTAGTTTTCATTCGATTGACTAAAATAAAGGAGGTGCTGTCAGAAGTTACCATATTTTTCAAATATTGCTGGCGCAATGAATAGTCTTCGGGAACAATAATAGACTCCAGAAAATTAGGATGAATATCGTCTTGGGTATAGCCTAAAAAATTTATCAGCCTTGTCGAAATTTGTTTAATTTTTAGATCCTTGTCTAAAACAGTAATCATAGAACGACCGTATTTTTCGGTTATAGCGTAGATTGTATCAGTCTGTGTGGTTTTACATTCTTCTATCTGTGCCGCCTTTTGAGTGAGTTTTTTTTCTAGTGTCATTAACTGCCTTTTGTTAATAAAAAATTGTCCTACATTGGTTATAAGTAGCAAGATTGCTAGTAGTATTATACAAATTACTTCCACTTCATCTAAGCCTCCTTTTAAAATTATAATAGCATATACTTATCTAAAAATCTAGTATTTTGCAAAAGAAATATTTAAAATTTGCAAAAATAAGTAAGTTTTTGTAATAAAACTAGCAACTAAATTTTCACAAAATAAAAAACTGCCGTGGATATCTCACAAAGGAGCACGACAGTTTTTGGAATACAGATTAAAAATCTGGAGAAGCTTCGATTGCGTTTTTAAAATCATCTATAGTCATTGAAGGCAAATCAAAATCAATTTCAAAAGAATCTATAAGAGTTGTGTCGCAGGTAAAGTTTAATTTTAGGCCCATGTTAAAGCCGTTGATTATAGAAGTGAAATCAAATGTGCTGGTGTGAACATCATCGGCGACTGCATATTCATAATTCATAGAAGCATCCAGTAGGAAAGAGAGTAGAGCGAGATAGCTAGATTTGGCTGATTCGTATTCTTCTTTTATAGATTCAAAGTCGACTGGAATGAAATCAGACCCAGCCATCGCGGTAAGTGAATCAATATTGTTGAAGATGTTGTCTAATAATTGAAAAACAAAATCGATGGTTTGGCTTTGATCAAGACTGAAGCTAAGAGAATTTTCATGTATTGTGAGCGAATCATCAAGTGATATACCATCTAATATTAGTGCGTTTATATCGGCTATCTGAAGAGCCGAAAGCGCTGCTTGGTCCGCGGTTAAATCGGGCAGTGGTATAGAAACGAAGTCAGCAGCGAATGAATCGTCGTCGAAGACAAAGGAATCATCTGTTAAAGAAAGGAAATTACTAAAAAAATTAGTACTGTAATAATTAACGTTATCGATTGTGTACATTATGTAGCTTTGAGTTAGGTTGTTAAAAAGTTCGGCATTAGCGGCTTTTTCTTCTTTCAAACTTTTAATTTCAGATTCTATAGCTGCGGTATCGGATTTTGCCGAAACGAGAGATTTCTCTAGGCGTGAGAGTTGCGCTTCGTAGTATTGGTCGAGATCCAAGGTAATATCGGTGAATATCTCGCTATCTGCAGTTAATTGGTTAACAGATCCTTCTTGAAGGATATTGATTGATAGAGGTATATCGGAGCCTAAAAAAATTTCGATTGTTCCGGTTGCGTTATAATTGATTGAATCAGTTGGCTTGATTGCTGATTGAAAGTCGGCTAATTCGGTTAATTCGGTTTGAGTGCATCCTGTAAAAGCGAATGCGCATATAGCAAGTGGTAAAAATTTTTTGAACATAAGAAGTCCTCTTTTCTATAAAATATATTATCCAGTATATCATATTTAGTAATATATAGATATATGAAACAACAAGAAATTAATATAGAAAAATGGTAAAAATATGAAATTATATTGTCGATAATTTATGGTGGATCGCTGATTATGATATATTTTGATGGCAGTAACAACAGCGGCCATTAGCTTTTGCTCATAAAAAACCGGTGCAACAATAAATTAATCTGCTGGCATCGCTAGCAGGGGGTTAAAGTTGTTGCTCCGGTTTTGGAGTCGTGTACTATTACAATGTATTTTGATGCTGATTATGATATGTTTTGATGGCAGTAACAACAGCGCCCATTAGCTTTTGCTGATACTCTGGGGTAGAAAGTAATTGATCTTCGGTCCAGTTGCTCATAAAGCCCATTTCCAAAATAATTACTGGAACTGTAGACCAGTTAAACCCGGTCATATCGTTGCGCTTTATGATCCCATTTACTTTAATGCCGTTGGCAGATAGTGCGCTTTGCAGGCACTCGGCAAATTGCTGGCTCTCGGGATAGATGGCTTGGGTATAGCTACTGGTATCGCTGGGGGTGAGGATTGTTGCTCCAGTTTTGGAGTCGTTTGCTATACTATCACAATGTATTTTGATGGTGAGATCTGCGTTTGCCTGGTTAGAAATTAATGCTCGTTCTGAATTACTAATGTTCACATCTGCAACCTCGCGGGTCATGATTACGGTAAAGCCTTCTTCTTGTAGCATATCGCGTAAGATCAACGATGCTTCTAAGTTTACTGTGTGCTCTGCTTTCTTCGTGCCAATGCCTGAAGTGCCAGCAGAAACACGAGCCTTTTGAATTGCTGAACCTGGCGCGATGGGTTCGTCGTGGAAATCTCCTCGTTGCTGGTGTCCGGGGTCGATACAGACGATGAAATTTTCTGTGGGCTCTGAGTCGAGCGTAAATGAGGGGGGTGGAGTTATTTCTGCAGGAGTAGGAACGGCGCTTAGAAATGTAATTAATATAAGTGGGGCAAGAAACCTAGTGTTCAAAATAATCACCTCTTTAGTATTTTCTATTTTCTTATAATAAGCAAATATTGGAATTTTATGCATCGCGATAGTAGATATTTTTGGTCATTACATATATAAAGATAGTATTATTTTGTGTGGATGTACATAAAATAAAAATGGCTATCAAATCAATATTTTGGAGGTAAAAAATGAAGAAGGCATTAATAATAATAGATTATATATACGATTTTGTTGCAGATGATGGGAAATTAACTTGCGGAAAGCCAGGGCAAGCTTTGGAGCAAAAAATTGTGGAGTTAGTGAAAGAGTTTCAGCAGAACGGCGACTTTGTGGTAGTGGCATCAGATAATCATGATGAGTCGGATGCGTATAATAAGGAGCGAAATATGTTTCCGCTACATTGTTATGAAGAAAAGGGCCGCGCATTGTATGGGGCTGTTGACGCTGTAATTGATACAACCAAAAATTATGTGAAAATTGACAAGAATAGATATTCTGCATTTTGTGGAACGCCATTGGATTTGAAATTGAAGGAGCGCGATGTGGATGAGGTGCATTTGGTAGGAGTATGTACTGATATTTGTGTGTTGCATACTGCAGTAGATGCGTATAATTTGGGATACAAGATTGTGGTGCATAAAGATGGGGTGGCAAGCTTTGATGCTGCGGGACATGCGTATGCGTTAAACCATTTTAAGAATGTCATTGCGGCAACTGTTGTGTAATAAATAAGGGCTGAGGATAAATTCAGCCCAGATAACTATTGATTTTTGAGAATTTCTTTCATTTCGGCATGGCTTGCATTGGTGTGCTCGATGCCAGCTCTATTTAGATCAAATCTAAGCAGATGATCGTATTTAAGTCCTGCAGGTGTCATGCAAATTCCCCAGCTAAGTCCGTCGAGAGGCTTTTTGTGAGTAGCAGGATCGGATCTGAATGGCCCCGCAGCATGTGGAACACCTTCCCATCTGGAGACAGAGCTCATGATTTCAAAGTTGATTCCGTCTTTGGCGTATTGAATAGTATTTTTCTCCATTCCGTCGGAGGTCACCAATGCCGCCATTCCACCATCGTATTCCCATAAGCAAGGCTCGTGCCCACTGTTGGAAATTGGATTATATTCGCTTTTTACATATGGCCCTTCGATTTTGTCCGCAATGGCAACGCCCCACTTGATTTCGCGTCCACCTCGAAAAATTTCTTCGCCCATGGTTTCGCCTTTGTAGTATAGATAAAATTTACCTTTGTAGTAATGGAGCGATGGGTCGTGTACTTGGCAACTGTCGAAATCACCTTTTTTGAGAACTCTAAAGCGGTTGTCATCATCGCCATACCATTCTCCGCCGTCTGATGGTCGTAAAATTGGTTCTGCCAATTTGATAAATGGACCGTTTGGATTGTCTGCAATACTCATTCCGATACAGTGACGGGTTCTGTGAAGATGAGGAGATGTTGCGCATTGGTAGGTGAGGTAATATTTGCCTTCGTGCGCCAAGATTTCTGGAGTAAATACGCTTCGCTCGTCGTATGAACCCGGTGCTCCCAAGCCAGCTGCAACACCCTCTTCTTTCCAGGTAATTCCATCTTTGCTAGTCGAATACCATACTTCGGCATAGTCCCAAGGAAACGACTTTTGTTCTGGCTTATTTATATCCGCACCAAACCATTCGCCAGTCGATTTTGTATAGTATACGTAGTATGTCCCGTCTACTAAAATTACACTAGAAGGATCGCGGCGGACAACTCCTTGTTCTGGTGCCAAATCTCCTTTGAGAGGACGATATCTAAAATAAGTGAACCAATCATTTCCCCCTTCAAAGTATTTGCCTTCGATTGCGCGCTTGGTTGCGGTACTCATTTTCTTTTCCATTATATACTCTCCTTTAAATCAAATTTTAAAATCAAAATACAATCTTCATCGAATGGGTTAAAAAATCTATTAAACTTGACAAATTCGATGCGTTGCTGTTCGCTATATTGACCGGTAATAGTATTAAAGAAGCAATAGTTGCCAGAGTTGCTGTGTCGTACGGTGTTGATGCCGAGAGCGCAGTGCTCCTTTGGAAGATACGTAAGTAGCGTATCGTTGGTGTTGTTCATTAATGAGAAACCTCCGTTGATATGGAAAGGAAATCCCTCTTTTTTTGTAAACTCAGCGTAATCATATTTTTTAAAAAAGTCGCCAAGATGTTTATAGTAATCAAAATGAGGTTCGGGGTCACTTTCCCAAGGCATAAGTGTAACGCTCCAAGAAAGCGGCTGCCAATAATATGCGCTATACGCACCGGCAAACATGATTTCGTAGTTTCGGCGGAGGCAAACTTTTGGGTCGTTGTAATTGCCATCGAAAATGCTATAAGGACCTCTTTCGTAGCCGCCGTGTTCAAGATTGAGTACTGGCTTGTGTTTATATTTATTGGTAATATTATTAGTTACGAAGTTGATGTCGGTTTTCCAATTCTGTACTGAAATAATATCTAGTAGGTCGCTGTATTTGTTGCAGAAGCCAAAGTCGTGGACAGTAAGGAGCCTGCTATATGAATCGAGTTGTTTGAGGCGCAAGATTCTGTCGAGTAGATAATTGGAATCGCATCTGCCGTAGCTGAGAGCTTCTTTGCTAACGTCCCATAGAATATTTGGAAAAGCCTGGTATCGCTTAATAACATAATCAAAATACATATTGTCAGAATCGGTATAGGCATCTGGCCAATTTACCTTTTTATTCCATACATAAATCATTAGATGCGAAACAATATTGTGGTTATTGAGCAGGTGAATAATTCTATCTAGATGCTTAAAGAAATCAACATTGATGGCAGAAAAATCTGGATTACTATTACTGCCTAGGAATGGAAAGATATCTTCACGCGCACCCTGCTTGTGCTCAGCTTTTATGCCATCGCCGGTTTCCCAGCCTTCGCCACCCCAGCGTAAATCATTTGCGTAGACGTTCATGATGACCTGGTTGATGTTGTTATCGGCAAAATACTGGATAAGACGCTCGGGTTTGTGGCCCTCTTCGTTGTAACCAACTGTAAAAAGCCAGTCGCATTCGAACGCAAGTAAATTGTAGGATGAACCATCTTGATAGAATAAACGATTTTTTGTTGTTGAAGATAGGCATATAGGACCCTTTAATGTTGCATTGTCATGAACTATAATTGCATCTTCTTTGTTTGCAAGTTCTGTAATATTAGAAAAAGTCTTGTAATGGTAATGCCCAGTTGTGTCAAAGCTTAGTCGAATTATAAATTCGTTATTGCCGTTATAGAATCCGTGAACCTTTTTACAAAGAGCGTTCTCTTGATAGACTTCTGCATAGAAATTGAGTTCGCAGAATGGATCTAGATCAAAACTGGCAATAAACGTTAAGTCAAATACTTCATATCGTCTGAGTTCCAAAATATCGTCCTTTCTGATAATAAAGAATAATTACAGATTTAATTATATTAATTAAGTTTTGACTTGTCAACCGTGCAGTTAAATAAAGCTGGGCATCAACCGAACTATTTATACTTAGATAACAATGCTGAAGGTATGTGGCAATAATCATTTGGATAATGGTCGAGTCTGTCCTGATGCTCGGTGGCGCTGGCGATATAGTTGGTTAAGGGCAATACTTCAACAGCAATTTGTGAGGCATCGCTTCTGTTTGCGATAAATGTTTTTGCGGCAGCCAGGTGTTGCGCATCGACGCTATATACGCCAGTTCTATATTTAGGACCGACATCTATGCCTTGCTTATTTAGGCTATATGGATCTATGATTTCAAAAAAGTAGCTCATTAATTGAGGCAGATCAACAATATGGGGATCAAAGGTAGTTTTGACGCATTCGGCATACCCATCATATGCGGCATCGAGCGTATTAGCAGTGCCATTGGCTCGACCCGCTTCGGTAGTTATGACTCCGGGCAATGTTTTGATGAATGCTTGAACACCCCATAAGCAACCGCCAGCGAAATATATTGTTTCCATTATTAGACTTCCTTTCGTGATTAATTTTGCCGAGGCAACGATAGCCGAGATTTATGCTATCCAGTTTTTGAGTTTGTCGATTAGGATGGCACCGAGCGGAGCCGTAATTATGATCGCGATGACACTAACCGATAGGACCACTTCTCCGCAACTAAGCCCCGCCGCTAAGGCAACGCCCCCGATGGCCGCCTGAACTGTTGCTTTTGGAATGTAGCTTGCTGCACAATAGAGCTTCTCTTTTTTGGTTAATTTGGTGCCCAGAAGTGCAACGAATACGCCGCAGCTGCGAAAGACTAAGCCGATAGCGATTAAAATTAGAGCACCAAAACCCGCTTGGATGGTATATTCTATGTTGACTGTTGCGCCAACCAATACGAAAAGCAAGAGCTCAAAGGCAACCCATAGCTTGGAAACCATTTTACTGAGATTGAGAGCGGTCTCGTCTTTGAGGCGATTTTTGAGAACAATGCTGAGGCTCATGACACCGATTAATCCAGAAATTTGTACAACATTCTCGAAAGTATTTTCGATTTGGAGGAGTAAGAAGGAGCAGCTGATGATGACGATAATTTTGATTGTGTTGCGAATGCTAAATTTTTTGAAGATTAACGCTAGGATGAACCCGAATGTTGCTCCAACAACTATGCCCAATACAATAGAAATGGGTACGTCGATCAATGATGTAAAGCTGAGAGCGGCACCAGTTTCTAGTGCACCCAAAAAAGATGAGAATAAAACGATTACAAAAATATCATCGCAAGACGAGCTGGCTGTAATGAGCTGAGGAATTTTGGTGCGATCGCCGTATCCTTCTTCGATTAGTGCAGTCATTCGCGGAACAACAACTGCAGGAGAAACTGCAGCAAGTACCGCACCGAGAAGCGCTCCTTCTAACAAACTGAGGTCCAAAATGAGTGTTGCAAAGATGACATATGATATAATTTCAAATGTGGCAGGGACAAACGACATAAATAAAGCTGGTCGCCCCACTTGTTTGATATCGGAAATTTTGAGAGATAGCCCGGCTTTGATTAAGATGATAATTAGAGCAAAAGTTCTGAGGTCGGCAGAAATTGAGAGCATCGAGGGGTCTAGCAAATTTAATGCGTAGGGGCCGATCAAAATGCCAGCAAACAACATTCCAACAAGTGAAGGAATCTTCAAAAATTTTGATGCGACGGAGCCTAGTAATCCAAATAAAAAAATATAAGCAACGGAGGTTAACATCTTGGTGATTCACCCTTTCTGGCTATGCACTTAGCGACTCTGTATCGGCGATATTGTCTCGTACTTTGAACGCGACATAGAGATTAATGAATGAGAAGGCTGCAGCAAGATAGAAGATATATTGAGGGCCGTATTGTTCCCAGATAATACCGCTTGCGGCAGCGCAAATGATAGTTACGATATGGTCCATGCTAATACCGAGAGAAATTGTGGGAGTGATATCGGCACTGTCGAGAGCGATACTCTTGAGATAAACGGTGCGGATGATGGCCATTTGCATGGAAACTTTATCTAAAACTAGAATAGCGATGGCGAGACCAATAAAAAATCCTGTTTGTGGAATGGTACCGGAGACAAAACCACCGCTGAGTAAACCGTATATTAAATATATTGCAATAAAAGAGAGTGCGTCCAAGAAGAGCATTTTGCGAACACCATATTTATCGATCCATTTGCCAAGAAGAGGGATAAAGAAAATGCCAATTAAGGCGCCAAACATTCCGATTAAGGCTACAGAATCGGTTTGCTGACCCAGAATTTCGATAAGAACCCAGGGACCGTATACAATTACGATTTGCTTTTGTACACCATTCATAATAGCAAGTGTATAGTAATACTTATATTCTTTCTTAAATTTAATTTTTAATTCACGTTTTTTAACTGGAGTATGTACCATTTTGTTTAGAGCGACAAATAAAAGAATAATTATAAAACACAATATTCCGCTAAGAAGAAAAATTAATTTGATAGGAGTGGTGAACGAAAAGATGTCGTATCGAAAGCCCAAAAATACAGTTAGGCTGGCCAAAAATACAAAAGCGGTGTTGACACCTTTAAACTGCCCCATTTTTTTTCCCACATTGCTATCATCAATTAGGCTCATACCGATGCCATCAACCAATGGAAAAAACATGTGCATTCCGACAGAGTTGATAAATAAAAAGATAAGCATAACGTTAAAGTCGGGGGTAAGGAATGCCAGAGCTATAATGCCTATAAAGCTTAGGATATGGGCAACGATGGCCATTCGGATATCTCCTATAAAGGACAATGCAGCAATAAGTACGATGCACAATACACCAGGAAGCTCCCGCGGAAATTCGATAAATCCTCGCATCTCGGCGGTGGCGTTATAGGCATCTTTGTAGTAGTTAGAAAATATTTGGTCACTGAACCCAAGTGCTAATGCGCTTAACGCAACGATAGTGACATAAATCATAAGTGGTTTCTTTAACTTTTCCATAATAATCTCCTTCTGATTTTTAAAATATATTGCAGTGCTCTGTAAAAGCAAATTTTATTGTAACATAACTGACATAAATTAAATAGATTAAATGCTAATAAATTTTGTGGGCTAATAAATTTTAGAGATTTGGATAAGCTAAATATAAAAATGTATTGGAGGTTGATATGTCAGAATTGATTGGAATGACCCCATTATTATTAATGCTACTACTAGCGATGTCACCTGCTATATTCATGTTTGTGATGATTTTGAAGGGTGGAACAGAGAAGGAAAGAAAAATTATTGAGAAAACATGTCTGTATACACTACCATTGTATACGCTGAATTTGATGTTAAATACGATAAGTTCGTTGTTTGGATGGACATTTGGGCAAACATTAAATTCGAATCTAACTAGTCTGTTGTTTATAGGGGTACTATTTATAGTAGTGTATATCTATGTAAAAATTAAATTCCAAAATTAGGGAATTTAGATAAAATAATCTGCATTGATGTTATCGATGATAGAAATATTTTTATCACGGCAAATAATCCGTGTAATTTCACAGGCTATCTCGCAGGTAAAGTGAATGCATTGTTGAGTATGAGTGTTGAGATTAGGATCTAGATCGCGTATTGATATATGATGGCAAGGAAGTGGGTGTTGTGAACAGAAGCGATCATGTAATTTTTGAGCTAAGTCTAGTGTATAAGAAACATCAGCATCTATTGTGTCGGTGCGGTCAAAGACCATTCCGAGAGCCATAACTATACCAGATATTGCAATACATGTGCATCCGGCATGGCTAATACCTTTAGAAGACCCCGTTGCCAGTGTAATAATTTGGTCTGATATGTCGATTTCGAACGTATCTCGGATGGTTTTGATGATGGCTTCAGCACAATAAAAATCAGAAGTAGAATAATAGTAGTTAGCAGCTTCATAAACTTGTGAAAGTTTGATAGTTTGATTTGTCATGAACATTCTCCTTTAAGATTAAATATAAACATGTACGTTATGGCGAAAGCAGAAAGGAATAATAAAGTATATGTATGTATGAATGAAATAACATATGATTAAAATTGTAAAAAAAACTGCTAGATAAGCATATTTTATGTAAAAAGGACCTATGCATAAGCAAAGGTCCTGTATATATTACTAGCGTATATATTACTCTGTAGTAGGAATATTTTTTTCACGGCAGATAATTTTTGCGGTTTCGTATGCCATTTCACCGGTAAATCTAGCGCATTGCTGAACATGTTCTGGACTACCATATTCTAGGTTGCGTATTAATATGCGACAGCAAGTGACTTTGTTTTTGGCACGAAAGCTATCATGTAATTCTTGGGCTAGCGCCATTGTATGCGTAACTTCTGTACCCTTTGCTTCGGTGCGTCCAAAAACCATTCCGAGAGCCATAACGCCACCAGATATTGCGCCGCATGTGCAACCAGCAGTGCCGATGCCTTGTGGAAAACCTGACGCCATTGCAATAATCTGGTCGGGCATATCAATCTCGAATGCATCACGGATGGTTTTGATGATGGCTTCGGAGCAATAGAAATCTGCGTCTGAATAATATTGAGTAGCAGTTTTGCGAATTTGTGAAAGGTTTATAGCTTGGCTTGTCATTAAAATATACTCCTTTCAAAATTAAGGAAAATAATACCTTTTTGCGGATTATTCATAAACTCTTATATCAAAAATTCTTGCATGCTTGTCACCATAAGTTGATTTAACAACTACTTTTAGGGTGTCAAAATCAATGCCACTGACATCAAGTTTGTTGAGGCGTTGAAAGTTGTCGTTAACTACGATTTCTTTTACAACGTTGCCATCTTTTTCGCAAAGCAAAACATAATCTTTTACTAAAACTAGAGGCATGTGAATTGGTTGCCTTGCTCTGGTTCTATAAGATTGAGTTGGAATTAGTGTGCAGCTAAAGTTAGGGTCGAATCGCAAGACAACTTCTCTTGCAGAGATGGATTTGCCAAAGTCAATATTGATCCACTCATCGCTAGTCATTTCAGCCGAGATCCAGCAGTTTTGAACGTCGTCAACTCGTCTAGCATAGTCGCCATTGATATTTGTAGCTTCGCCGCCTGGTATACTAGAAGATGCTGTGATTGTTACCTGGTCTTTTTTGACAAGGTCGTAGTCGTCTCTTGCTGGAATGCCAGGAATATAGCAGTCGTCGCGAATAAGCCTTTGTTGTAGCTCATCGATATATTTTTGACCGACTTCTCTTGGAGAAATATTTTCGCGAAGCGCAATAGCAACTGCAACTCCGGCAGCTTGACCCATAGTGGCTCCGGTTGCCATAACACGAGCAGAGCTAAGGGCCATATGAGAAGCACTAAAGCATCGACCGCCGATATATAGGTTATTGATATTTCTGCTATAGATGGAACGATAAGGAATTGTATAAATATCGTTGATAGGATGCCAGATAGTTCCGCGCTCCTGAGGGTTAATAGATTTGATGCCTCCAACAGAGTGGTCGTCCATTGTCCATCCGCCATATGCTACCGCATCTGCAAATCTTACAGACTTATCGATATCATTTTGGTTTAACACATAATCGCCATAAACTCTTCTAGATTCGCGCTTACCTGCAATGGAGCTAATCCAATCTATTACAAGATTTTCTGTTTGCTCCTTAGGAAAATGGTCACTATTTTTTATATAATCAAATACACCGTACAAATATTTCATAAGTTCAGTCTTAATATCTTCTGTTTCAGAAATTTCACCGTCAAGTTCTATCCACCAGTATCCATGAGTAAGCTCTGGAATGCCACGTTTGCCAAGCATTTCGCGTGTATATTCATATGCCCATTCAGGACGTTTGAAAGGACTTTTAACGCCGGCATCTTTCATGGAGAATAGGCAAGAGCTACCCATAACATGGTTGTTTGCTTCTTCTGGTGCAAGAGACTCGTTGTATGTTGAGCGAGCTTCGTGGCCAATGGTAAAGTCCGCACCTGCCATTGCAGAAATTGTGCCATCACCAGTTGTATCGGCAAAGTATTTTGCTTCAAGTGTAAATTCGATTTCGGTAGTATTTTGTACTGCAATTACTTTAGTAATTTTATTATCTTCGACTACAAGATCAAATGCATTGGTATTTAAAAATAATTCGAGATTTTCTTGAAACTTAGCTTTTTCCCAAAGTACAGTATCCCAGATATGATATGAGCTTTCTGGATTTACATTTTTATTTGCCATTAAAATTTCCATGATGATTCCGGATTCGAGAGCATTTCTAAAGTTTCCGCCACGCTCGGCACCGTTTACATGCACGCGCATTTCGCTACTTGCGTTTCCTCCTAGCATAGATCTGTTTTGAACTAAGGCAGTATTAACACCGTTTCGTGCGGCAGATATGGCCATACATAATCCGGAAATTCCTCCGCCAATAACTACAAAATCAAATTGCTTAGTGACTTTTATCATGACTTACCTCCAAATTAAAAATTTTTGTACAAATTAGATAATAACATATTTTACCAAGTAAAACAAGTCAAAATTTACTTGTATACAATTTGTGCTTTTTTTTGTTATAATGTGCATAAGAAAAAAATATATAGTAGGAGGCGTAACAATGGTTCGTGATATCACAATAGGACAATTTTATCCAGTGCAATCAGCAATCCATTCACTTGACCCTCGAACAAAAATTATAATGGTATTTATCTATATTGCGGCAGTATTTATGGTGGATACCTTTTGGGGGTATGGATTTATACTGGTGGGATTGTTTTTAACTGTTAAAGCTAGTAATGTGCCAATGAAATATTTGCTTAAAGGTTTAAAAGGAATTATGATCTTTTTGATGTTTTCGGTAATTTTGAATGTGTTTTTTGTTGGAGGCGAAACGCTGTTATTTCAGTGGGGCTTTGTAAAAATATATAAAGAAGGAATTTTGATGGCGATACAAATGGGTCTTCGATTAATATTGTTGGTAGTTGGTTCATCAGTATTAACATTAACGACATCGCCAATTAGATTAACAGATGGAATAGAGAGCTTGTTGAGCCCGTTTAAAAAAATTGGTGTACCAGCCCATGAAATTGCGATGATGATGAGTATTGCATTAAGATTTATTCCAATTTTGCTAGAAGAAACAGACAAGATAATGAAAGCGCAAACAGCAAGGGGGGCAGAGTTTGACAAAGGAAATATTATAAAAAGAGCGAAAGCATATATTCCGATATTGGTGCCATTATTTATTTCTGCATTTACGAGAGCAGATGAGCTAGCGATGGCGATGGAGGCTCGTTGCTACCATGGAGGAGCGGGCAGGACAAAGCTAAATCCTCTGAGATATCAAAGATCTGATGGAATAGCGATTGTGGCGACACTGATATTTGGAGTACTCTGCTGGTTGCTATAAAATATAAATGAAAATGGTGAGTGTATTGAATAAAAAATTTATTGTGGCCTACAAAGGCACCCGTTATAATGGATTTGCAAGGCAGGCGGGCGACAAAGTTGTAGGCTCGGGCATTCAAACTATATCAGCGGAGCTGGAGCTAGCAATCGAAAAAATTACGCAACAGCAAGTGAGAATAGTGGGTGCCGGTCGCACTGATGCGGGCGTTCATGCATTGGCTCAGGTGTGTATAGCAAATATAGATACGCAAATTGGTAACTCGGGATTGTTGCTTGCTTTAAACAATAAGTTGCCAGTTGATATTGTAATAAAGTCTATTGAAGATGCCGAAGAAGGATTTCATCCAACTTTTTCTGGAAAGCGTAAAATGTATAGGTATCAAATTTTGAATACAACAGTGTCCTGTCCATTTGTCGCAGAATTTGTATATCACTTTCCTCATAAATTGGATGTTGAAGAAATGAAGGTAGCTGCATCAGAGCTGGTGGGAACACACGATTTTAGAGCCTTTTGTGCAGCAAAGTCGAATGTTCTAAAAAAGGGGTCATCTACGGAGCGTACAATTTTTGATATTGTGGTGGCGAGGGGAGATGATGAGATTATAAAAATCGATGTTACAGGAGATGGATTTTTATATAATATGGTGAGAATTATAGCAGGAACTTTGATAGATAAGGGGCTAGGGAGAGGAATGCCTATAGCAAAAATCTTGGAAATGCGAGAAAGAAAAAATGCAGGCAAAACTGCACCTGCATCGGGACTCACTATGATTGGAGTAGAATATTAATTATTGCCGATAGACTGGCGAAGTTTTTCTAGAACACGTTTTTCGATTCGAGAAATTTGGACTTGAGAAACTCCCAGTCTATTTGCTATTTCTAATTGCGTTAAATCTTCAAAATATCTGTAGTTAACAATTTGTCGTTCAACACTAGATAGCGTTTTAATTATTTCTTTTAGATATATATTTTCAAAAATATTCTTTTGCTCATCGGGAGATTGATCTATTTTTTCGGCAAGAGTAATAGTAGCACTGCTGTTGGGATTTACGACAGCATTGAGAGATTCAACCTCCATATTTGCCTCGAGTGATACTGCAATTTCTTCGCATGGTACATTTAGAATATCGGAGATTTCTTTGAGAGTAGGCTCACGATTTTCTTGTCTTTGAAAATCTTCTTTTACATTACGAGCCTTAGATGCTAGATCCTTGAGGCTTCGACTTACTTTAATAAGACCGTCATCTCTTAGAAAACGTTTGATTTCTCCAACAATCATTGGTACGGCATAAGTAGAAAATGCAACAGGATATTTTAGATCAAACTTCTCAATGCTTTTTAAAAGCCCAATGCTACCAACTTGAAATAAATCGTCTAAGTCATAGCCACGATTTGTAAAACGTTTTACAAGACTCCAAACAAGTCCTAAGTTTTGCTCAACAAGTAATTCTTTGGCACTAATGTCGCCACCTTGTGCTTTCAAGATGAGAAGCCTTGTTTTTTCCATTTGTTCATTGGTTGTTTGAGTATCCATTTTCTACCTCCGTTCTTCTTATGGTCTCTACTTTTGAACAGTCATATGTAGAGTGACTGTTGTACCGACATCTACTTTTGACGAAATTTCTACTGCGTCCATGATTGTTTCCATAACAGTGAAGCCAAGACCGGCACGTTCAGCATCTTCAGATGTTGTAAACATGGCTTGACGTGCTTGATCAATATTAGTTATTCCGGCTCCGGTATCAGTAACTGTTATAGTAATATCAAAATGAGTTTGAGATTCTTGATATGAGCAAGTTAGTTGAACTAATTGGTGAGGATCATTTTTGTAGCCATGAAGAATAGCATTAGTGACAGCTTCGGAAACTGCCATTTTGATATCATATAATTCTTCCATATTGAGATCTAAGGAAGATAAAAAAGCTCCGATTGTTGCTCGTACAAAAGAAGTATTTCTACTAATACTTTGAAAATTCATGTCTAGGTAGTTTGTAGTCATTTTACCCTCCTTATTATCTTTGAAGATGATTAAGAGCCTTCTCTTCATCGTCAAATTTATTCATTAGTTTGTATATTCCAGAAATGTTTAAAATTTTGTCAATCTCCTTTGGAACCCTAACAAGCGCAACACGGCCACCACTAATAGTTACATTTCTAAAACGACCCATCAAAAGTCCAACGCCAGAACTGTCCATAAAGGTAACGTTTTCAAAATTAAATATTATATTACTAATTCGAGATGAATCATATAATTTGTCAATTTCGCTTCTAATACCGGTAGAGGTGTGATGATCGATTTCACCGTCTAAATTTATAAATAAAGTATTTTTATTAATTTGAGCTTCAAGGCACATGTGTTGCAACCTCCATTGTATAATTTTGTTTGTCATTAGAATTATAAACTAGTTTCCATTAAATGTCAAACAATTTTGATAAATTTCGTATAATTTGTCAATTTCGTAAAAAAAGTAAAAGATTTTGCGATATAAATAGCTTGCCCATAAAATTAAGAATAACAATATACAAATGTTGGATAAATTGTAAATGTTGTGAATAAACATATTAAGTCAACATATGATTTTCACATTTTTTGGATATACTTTGTATTATAAAACAAGATATAGAGTGGGAGGAATTTTAATGATAAACAATGATGATAGTAATAATCAACATAACTTAAATAATAATGATGATAATATATTTTTAGATGATAACGATACAAATAATAAAAGCAACAATAATAATGGAATGGGGTTTTTAAAATTTGTTGCAGGCATGGTAGTGGTTAGCATTGTGGGTGGAGGCGTTGCAGGAGGTTCATATGCTTTTTTGAATGATTACTTAACGCAACAAAGTCTTGTAGACGCCAAAATAGCGGGACCAATTAAAACTGCGGATATTATAGAACCAAAACTAACCCCTGTTGTTGCAGCAATGACGGCTCCGAATACTATTACGCAAATAGCAGAAAATGTAGGACCGTCTATTGTTTCTATTATTAATAATCAGTCTGTAACCAATTGGATTATGGAATATCAGGCTTCGGGGCTGGGCTCTGGAGTAATTTTTAAAGAGGATGACGAAAAAATTTATATTATCACCAATGCTCATGTGGTCGAAGGGGCAGAGACGCTGACTGTAACATTTATAGGAAATGAAAAGGTGAGCGCAGAAGTAGTAGGTATGGATTCGTTAACTGATGTTGCCGTGATTTCGGTAGATAAAAAAGAGGTACCGGTGGAGTTGATAAATAAAATATCAATTGCGCCGCTGGGAGATAGCGATCAGATACGTGTTGGAGATCTAGCGATCGCGATTGGAACGCCGTTGGACGAGGCATATAATAATACGGTAACGGCGGGAATAATAAGTGCCATAAATCGAACAATAGATGTAAGTGCAGAGAGTGAAATGAGATTGATCCAAACTGATGCTGCAATAAATCCGGGAAATAGCGGAGGTGCGTTGATAGGGCCTTCGGGAGAGGTAATAGGAATCAATACGATTAAATTGGTGGATGATAAAGTAGAAGGAATGGGATTTGCAATACCGATTAACGATGTAAAGATAATAGTAGATGAGCTAGTAGAACATGGACGAATTATTAGACCATCGTTAGGAATAACTGGTGCAACGATGACGCAGGATATTGCGCAATTTGAGATACCGGTGGGAGTATATGTAGCGAGCGTTGTACCTGGAAGCGCGGCAGATATTGGAGGAATGAAGCAACATGATATAATCTTAGAATTTGATGGTGTAAAAATTACTAGTATAGAAGAATTGAGAGAGTTATTAAAAGGCAAAGAAGTTGGAGATCAAGTGGTGGTGAGATTGTCAAGATCTGGAGAAAGTATGGATCTAAACTTGACATTAACAGAAGTAGAGCAGCCTGCAATAACAGAAGAAATGCCTCAGCCAGAAAAGAAAGAAATACCAGTTCCGAATCAAATTTTTCCGTTTGGATGGTAATAAAAATAGAGAACTGTCACCCCGGCATAAGTTGGAGTGGCAGTTTTTTTTAATGTGCAAAAAAAAATAATAAATTTTTGAATAAACTGTATAAAAAAAATTTTTATAGGCGATACTCTTATACAAAACATGTGATATTAAATAGATAGGAGGAAAAGATATGTATTGGAAAGAGAACGCAACTAAGGAAAGAGGAAAAACTTCTGTAGTAAAAACTGCAATGGCAAAGATAGCGGCGATAGCAAAAACTATAGTAGCAAAAACTATGACAAAAAAAACTGCGACATTAAAAATTGAAGCACCAAAAACGGAGGAGGTAATAACAAAAGAAGAGGCAATGATTAAAGAGGTAATAATTAAAGCTGCAATAGCAGAGGCGAAAATAATAAAAGCGGCAATGACAGAAGAGGCAATGACAGAAGCGGCAACAGTAGAAGAGACAACAGTAGAAGAGGCAATGACAGAAGCGGCAAAAATTGAAGCGGCAACAGTAGAAGCGGCAACAGTAGAAGCGGCAATGACAGAAGCGGCAATAGCAGAAGAGGCAATAGCAGAAGAGGCAATAGCAGAAGAGGCAATAGCAGAAGAGGCAATAGCAGAAGAGGCAATAGCAGAAGAGGCAATAGCAGAAGAGGCAATAGCAGAAGAGGCAATAGCAGAAGAGGCAATAGCAGAGGAGGCAATAACAGAGATGGCAATAGCAGGAGTGACTCAAAAAACGAAGGAGACAACAATAGAAGAGGCAATAATAAAAGCGGAAACAATAAAAGCGGCAAAAATTGAAGCGGCAATAACAAATACGGCAATAATCGAAGCGGCAATAACAGGTACGGTAAAAACAGATGCGGCAAAAATAAAAGCGATAATAGCAAAAGCGACAAAAATTGATGCGAAAATAATAGAAGCGACAAAAATTGAAGCGGCAATAGCAGATACGGCAATAATCGAAGCGGCAATAATAAAAGCGGCAAAAATAAATGCGGCAGTAATAAAAGCGGCAATAACAAAAGTGGCAAAAACAGATGCGACAAAAATTGAAGTGGCAATAATGGAAGCGGCACTAGCAGAAGTGACAATACTAAAAAAGTCAATGACAGATGAGGCAATAACAGAAGCGGCAATAAAAAAAGCGGAAATAATTGAAGAGGCAATGACAAAAACGGCAATAATAAAAGCGGCAATAACAAAAGCGACAAAAATTGAAGCGACAATAATAAAAGCGGCAATAACAAAAGCGGCAAAAATTGATGAGTCAATAATAGAAGCTTCAAAAATTGAAGCGGTAAAAACAGATACGACAACAATAAAAGCGGCAATAATAAAAGCGGCAAGAACAAATGCGGCAATAATAAAATCGGCAATAACAGAAGTGACAAAAGCAGATGCGGCAAAAATTGAAGCGACAATAATGGAAGCGGCAACAGTAGAAGCGGAAATAATAAAAGCGGCAATGACAGAAGAGGCAATAATGGAAGCGGCAACAGTAGAAGCGGCAATAGCTGAAGTGGAAATAGTAGAAGCAGCAATAACTGAAGCGGCAACTGAAATGGCAATAACAGAAGCGGCAAAAACAGAAGCGGCAATAGCTGAAGAGGCAATGATGAAAGCGGCATTAAGAAAAGCGGCAAAAGCAGAAGTGGCAAAAATTAAAGCGGCATTAAGAAAAGCGGCAATAGCAGAAGTGGCAAAAATTAAAGTGGCAATAGCTGAAGCGGCAACTGAAATGGCAAAAACAGAAGTGACAAAAATTAAAGCGGCAATAGCTGAAGCGGCAACTGAAATGACAAAAACAGAAGTGGCAAAAATAAAAGCGGCAATAGCTGAAGCGACAAAAACAGAAGCGGCAATAGCTGAAGCGGCAACTGAAATGGCAATAACAGAAGTGGAAAAAACAGAAGCGGAAAAAACAGAAGCGGAAAGAATTAAAAAAGAAGAGGCAATGATGAAAGCGGCATTAGCTGAAGTGGCAAAAATAGAAGCGGCAATAGCTGAAGCGGCAACTAAAATGGCAAAAGCAGAAGTGGCAAAAATAGATGCGGCAAAAGCAGAAGCGGCAAAAATAGAAGCGGAAAGAATTAAAAAAGAAGAGGCAATGATGAAAGCGGCATTAGCTGAAGTGGCAAAAATAGAAGCGGCAATAGCTGAAGCGGCAACTAAAATGGCAAAAGCAGAAGTGGCAAAAATAGATGCGGCAAAAGCAGAAGCGGCAAAAATAGAAGCGGAAAGAATTAAAAAAGAAGAGGCAATGATGAAAGCGGCATTAGCTGAAGTGGCAAAAATAGAAGCGGCAATAGCTGAAGCGGCAACTAAAATGGCAAAAGCAGAAGTGGCAAAAATAGAAGCGGCAAAAATAGAAGCGGCAAAAATAGAAGCGGAAAGAATTAAAAAAGAAGAGGCAATGATGAAAGCGGCAAAAATAGATGCGGCAATAATGAAAGCGGCATTAAAAAAAGCGGCAATAGCAGAAATGGCAAAAATAGAAGCGGCAAAAACAGAAGCGGAAAGAATTAAAAAAGAAGCGGCAATACTAGAAGCGGAAAGAATTAAAAAAGAAGAGGCAATGATGAAAGCTGCATTAAGAAAAGCGGCAATAGCAGAGGCGGAAATAATTAAAGCGACAATAGCAGATGTGGCAAAAACAGAAGCGGCAAAAACAGAAGCGGCAATAGAAGAAGCGGCAATAGCTGAAGCGGCAATAGCTGAAGCGGAAACTGAAATGGCAATAACAGAAGTGGCACCAAAAACTGAGACACCAAAAACAAAAGCGGCAAAAAATGCGGCAAAAAATGCGGCAATAATGAGAGAGGCAATAAGAAGAGCGGTCCAAGATGCGGCGGAAATAATGAATGCGGCAACAATAGAAGTAGGAAAAACTGATGCGGCAATAATGAATCTGGTAAAAACAGATGCGTCATTAAGAAAAGCGGTCCAAAATGCGGCGGAAATAATGAATGCGGCAAAAACTGATGCGGCAATAGAAGAAGCGGCAATAGAAGAAGCGGCAATAGAAGAAGCGGCAATAGAAGAAGCGGCAATAGAAGAAGCGGCAATAGAAGAAGCGGCAATAAAAGAAGCGGCAATAGAAGAAGCGGCAATAGAAGAAGCGGCAATAGAAGAAGCGGCAATAGAAGAAGCGGCAATAGAAGAAGCTGCCAAAATTGAAGCGGCAATAGAAGAAGCGACAATAATAGAAGCGGCCAAAATTGAAGCGGCAATAACAGAAGCGACAATAATAGAAGCGGCAATAATAAAAGCGACAAAAACAGAAGCGGTAAAAATAAAAGCGGCAATAACAGATGCGACAAAAATAGAAGCGACAAAAATTGAAGCGACAAAAATTGAAGCGGCAAAAATTGAAGCGGCAAAAATTGAGGCGGCAAAAATAAAAGCGGCAAAAATAAAAGCGGCAATAACAGAAGTGGCAATAACAGAAGCGGCAAAAATTGAAGCGGCAATAATAGAAGCGGCAACAGAAGAAGCGGAAATAATAAAAGCGGCAATAACAGAAGTGGCAATAACAGAAGCGGCAATAAAAAAAGAGGCAATAAAAAAAGCGGCAATAGAAGAAACGGAAATGATTGATTCGGCAATAATAGAGGAGGCAATACTTGATGCGGCAATAAAAAAAGCGGCAATAAAAAAAGCGGAAATAATAGAAGCAGCAATAACAGATACGGCAATACTAGAAGCAGCAATAATAAATGCGGCAAAAATTAATGCGGTAAAAATAAAAGCGGCAATAATAAAAGCGGAAAAAACTGATGTGGCAGTACTAGAAATGGCAATACTTGATGTGGGAATGTTAGATGCGACAATCATGAATGCGGCAAAAGCTAATGCGGCAGTAATAAAAGCGGCAATAAAAGATGCGGCAATAAAAGATGCGGAAATAATAGAAGCGGCAATACTTGATGCGGCAATAGAAGAAGCGACAATAATAAAAGCGGCAATAACCGAAGCGACAATAACAGAAGTGGCAATAGCTGAAGTGGCAATAGCTGATGCGGCAAAAACAGAAGCGGCAAAAACAGATGCGGAAATAATTGAAGCGGCAACTGAAATGGCAATAGCTGATGCGGCAAAAACAGATGCGGAAATAATAGAAGCGGCAACTGAAGTGGCAATAGCTGATGCGGCAAAAACAGATGTGGAAATAATTGAAGCGGCAAAAACAGATGCGGAAATAATTGAAGCGGTGATAACTGAAGCGGCAACTGAAATGGCAATAACAGAAGTGGCAATAGCTGATGCGGCAATAGCTGATGCGGCAATAGCTGATGCGGCAATACTAGAAGCGGAAATATTAGAAACGGCACTAGAAGAAGTGACAATAACAGAAGCGGCATCAAAAACTGAGGTACCAAAATTTGAAGTGGCAATTGAGGAGGCAACTGAGGAAACAATTGCAGCAGTTGCGATGGAAGAGAAATTATTGAAAATGTATGGTTGCATAGATGATGAGGATTTATTGCAGATTAAGCAAGAATACTACAAAGTTGATGGAGTCACTTTTGATGAAACTTTTAAATTTGATATTGAAACAGAGCCGATAGTAACAGCCTATTGTATAAGTAATAGAATAATTCCAACATATCAAGATGACGATCTCTTAGAAATTGCAATGGACAATCCGCTGATTTTAGAAAAAATTGTAACATTAAAATTGATAGCGCATAGAAGAGTGAGGGTGCAAGTGGCAACAGTAAACTCGATAGAAATTGCGTATAAAAAAATGAATGAATTTTATAAAAGCAACTCGCAGATAGTGGACTTGGTGGATACGGAGAAAGATGAAGTTGGCGAGGATTTGTTTACGTTAGATAGCAATGGCGAATTGGAAACTGATACTACAATTAAATCGGTAATTCAAAGTGTGATAGATAAAGCAATTGTAGAGAATGCTTCGGATATTCATATGGAAGTGATGAGAGAAAATGTCTTAATACGATTCAGGATTGATGGAAGATTGCAAGATATCAAGAATCTTAGTAGAGGAATATCGAAGGAATTAGTGAATGCAGTAAAGACGTTTTCCAATATGGATATTACTAACAATAAAGAGACGCAGGACGGATATTTAAGCTATCAAAATTATGATATTAGGGTGAATACGCTACCTAGTATTAATGGCGAGAAAATTGTTATGAGATTGAGGAAAAATGAAGATGCAGTAATTTCATTGATGGACGTGGGATTTTCGAAAGAAGATTTAAAATATGTAAACTCTTTGTTAAAGATTAAATCTGGGATGGTAATAGTAACAGGACCAACTGGTAGTGGAAAAAGTACAACGCTGGCGAGTTTTTTGCAAGAACTGAATTCAGAGTATGTAAATATAGTATCTATTGAAGATCCCGTAGAAATTATTATAGAGGGAATAACTCAGGTCAACATCAACGACAGAGGTGGCTTTGGATTTGAGCAGGCGTTAAAAGGAATTTTACGACAAGATATAGATGTGTTGATGATTGGTGAGTTAAGAGATAAAAGTACGGCAGAGATAGCCACAAGGGCGGCATTGACCGGGCATACGATTTTATCGACATTGCATACGGAAAATTCAACAGGTGCTATATATAGGATGACAGACATGGACATTTCGCCGGTGATGATTAAAGAGACTGTAAAAGGAGTAATTGCCCAGCGACTGCTGCGAAAGCTTTGTTTGCATTGCAAAAAAATGGAAGGAAAGTATTTTGTTGCAGTAGGTTGTGAAGAGTGTGGATATACAGGATATAAGGGACGAACGGCAATATTTGAAATTTTGATACCCAAAGTACATTTAGCAAATATGGACTATACGCAAGGAAACCTATATATGTTTGCAAAGGAAAATGGATTGGTTACGTTGGGAGAAAAGGCAATGATGTTAGTGGAGAGGGGATTGACTTCTATCGAAGAAGCGAAAAACATATTGGGAAACTTTGAAGAAGGTATTTAGGTTATGTCGAAAGAAAATATGTTGATTTTTTTTGAGGCAATGTATGCGCTAAATAGAAGTGGAATCAACTTATATGAAACATTAATTTTAATAAAACAGACTAATCCTCGAAAAGAGATTCAGCAATTAGCAAATATTATTATCAATGAAATTATGAAAGGGAATACAATATCTGAAGCATTGGCAAAAATATCATATATGCCAGCATTTATAGTAGGAGCATTGAAGGCTGGAGAAGCAAGTGGAAGGCTGGAAAATACACTAAAGATAGTGGTTGATCAATTGCAGATGGATGTTGAGATGACAAAGAAGATCAAGCAGGTGACATTGTATCCTAAATTTGTAGTTATAACGATGGTAGTCGCATTGTTTATTTGTGCTAAATTTATTTTCCCAACCTTTGCCACAATGTTTGGAAACCAGGAAGCTGAATTGCCAGTAGTAACAAAAATATTTATAGCAGTAACAAACTTTGTGGATGAAAATTATTTATTGTTGGGCTTGGTTATATGCGCCTTGATCGCAGCAGGAGTGGCTATAAAAAATTGGACATATGGAAGAAAATTGGCAGAAAGAGCAACGCTGAAGATGCCGAAAATTTCTCTGCTATATAAATTGAGTAAGAATAAGGATATGGCTAATTATATGGGACTGTTGATTACTTCGGGAGTGAACCTGGGAGATGCAGTAGAGATTTATAGAAAGAGCACCAGCAGTTCGATGATGAATGAAGTTTTGATACAAAGCAATAGAAATATGGTTCAGGGAAAATTTTTGAGTGATACATTGAAATCTAGCCCAATAATTATTCCATATCTATTGGAAATTATAAAAATTGGAGAAAAGAGCGGAGAATTAGGTATATCTTTATTACGAATGGGGAAATATTTAGAAAGAAATTATGAAGTTGAGTTGCGAAAAGCGATTGCGATAATTGAACCCAGTATAACAATAGTGATGGGTTTGCTTGTTGCAGTGATGGTAGCAGCAATTATGTTGCCAATGCTTAATTTAGTAACCACGTTTTAAATAGGAGAATAAAGTATGAAACTTTTAAAAAATAATAGAGGATTTACATTAATAGAAGTTGTTATAGTTATGGCAATTATTGGAGTAATATCCACAATGGTGGCACCACAGGTTGTTGAACAATTTAATTTGATAGCATTAAAATCTGATATTCAAGCAGCGCAGAGTGTGGAAAATGCCATAGAAATGTATAATGTAAATCATGCAGATATAGATGAAGAAAACTGGACGACAGCATATGATCAGCTTATAGACAAGGAATATTTAGATGCAAAAGATTTTAAGATAGTGGATGAGGAAAACGGTGGTAAAACAACAAAATTAGAATTGAGATTGGATGGAAATGAATTAATATATTCAATAGATGAGGGGGTTCAGGTGCGGGTTAATAAAGAGGCGTATCAAGATTTAGAAGATAAGCTAGATGATAATATGAAGAAATGGGCAGTGTTTGAATTGTCGGCAGGAGAGGATGAATAATAAGGGGTTTACATTGATTGAATGTGTAATTAGTTTCGCATTGCTGAGCATTATTTTGATAGTAGCATCTAAATATATAAAAATTGCGTTTAATTATTATGAACAAGTGATACAAGAAGATAAAGCATATGCCAATGCAGAAGTAGTCTATGATTTTATTTCGGAGAGAGTAGACCATATGTCTAATGTAGAAATAGGATTTGAAGATACTATAGAAACGAATGAGATTATCTTGAGAGGTAATTTTACAGATTTAGTAGACGAAGATGGGGAATGGAAGTATGGACATATTGGTATAGGTCCCAAGGCGATTCAATATTCGCAATATAGGTCGAGTGTAGCATATTGTGACGTATTGGGAATATCAAAGGCAGCGAATTCGGGGTTAATTACGATAAAGTATACAGTGAAAGGATTAGAGGATGTATTTGTTATAAATTTGGATTTGGAGGATAGAGGCGTAAATGCACAAAGTGTGGATAGCGCATAATGCAGTAGACATTGAAAAAAGGAGATTCAAGACACTGCATGAAGCATTAGAGTTTTTAAAAAAGGGTAATGTAGAAGTTATTTTAAAGGGAGAAAATGTAGTATATAAGGTAGTTGATGTATATGCAGATACAATATTTCATGTTAAAAATCAGATTAAAGAAAACATATGCCAATATATAGGCAGTGATAGATATGAAGTAACGTGTAAGATCATAGAATTTGACAGAGTAACTAAGCTATATAAAGTAGGACTGATTGCAGTAGAAAAAAATAAGATAGCCAAAATTCAAGAAGAGTTTGATGCATTTACGGATATAAAACTGAAAAAAATTGTGACAGCAGACAAATATTTGATAGTAGAGAAAGACGCTAAAGCTGAAGTAATATTTGATAATGAAAATTGCTATGGTGTATACAAAGGCAAAGTTATGTATTCTAAGAGTATCGAATATTTAGCAGAAGTAGAATACTTTATTAAGGCATTTAGCTATAGCACAAGAAAGGTGGTATCGAAGTTAAAGGTAACGCAAGATGTGCGTCTTGATGTAAAATCATTTGCACATATGGGAGTGGAAGTGTGTGAACAACGTAAAGTTATCCGATAGAGGAGGCACTTTTATAGAAGTAATAATGACTGCAACCATGATTATGTGTATTATAGGAGTGTTTTTACAGGTAATGAGCTCGAGTATAAAGATAAATAACGACTCGAGGTGTATGGTGAGGCAAAATAAAGCATTGTTTGAATTTGCAAAAGTTATATCAGAAATAAGAATTACTGCAGAAACATCGCAGGAAGAGTTTGCAGAAATAGTGTTACCGAGAAACTCAGATGCTTTTAACTACCATATGATAATAGACGGAAAATTGTTGACAACAGGAAATCCAGAAGGAATAGATGAATGGGCAGAACATATTGAGGTAAAATCAGATGTTTCCTTTACGATACCGTATTCATTTATAGTGTTAGCAGTGACAGATAAAAATGATGAAAACGAGGCAGTCTGCGTTGCATATTACTAATAGAGGATCGATATTAATTTTTGTAGTTATATTCGGGGCAATATTTGGAATACTAGTTAATGCAATAAATATAATAGATAACAGAAATCTGACAAATGCAGGATCAGTAGATATTAATGACAAATATTGGATGGAGGCACATCTATCATTGATGCGAGATTTAGTGATAGGAGAGATAAATGCTAAGCTAGCAAATGTGCAAGAACAGTTTAGTGAATTAACAGAATTAGATATATATCGTACTTGTCGGGGGTGTGCTAATAAATCTGTTGAGATAGTCTATAAAGGAGAGAATGAGTTTATAGTTGAGGTAAGCTTTGATCTGAGATATATTAGTGATAAAGTAGAAAAATATTCTGGAATGGTGTTAATGGTAAATGCAAAGAAAAAATTTACTTTGAATCCATATAAAACTGTAAGACAAATAGCAGAAAAGTTATATTTAGATATAGATTATGAAAATGAAACTGTGTATGTGCAAACAAGATTTGATCAATATTAGAGAGGGAGAAATGCTTATGAAAATATTTTTTCCAAATGAGTATGTAAACTCGATATATGAAATAGATTATGAAGAATTGCTGAAAAAAGGAATAGCAGGATTAGTTTTTGATATTGATAATACGTTGGTGCCATATTTTATAGAGACTCCATCAGAAGAGATAATGACTTTGATGAAATATTTGGTAGAAAAAGGGTTTAAGTTGACGTTGGTTTCTAATAATAACAAAAAGAGAGTAGAATTATTTGCAGAGGGATTGGATAAAGGTTTGCAGGTAAGAGCGTTTCATAAGTCTAAGAAGCCGCGTAGTGTAAATTTGAAAAAAGCTGCAGAGCATATGAAACTAGAGCAATGTAAAGTGGCGTTAATTGGAGATCAGGTATTTACAGATGTATTGGGCGGAAATAGAACAGGTTTGTATACGATTTTGGTAAAACCAGTTAGCGAAAAAGATGAGCTGAGCACCAAATTTAAAAGAGGAGTAGAAAGTTTGGTTATTAAACAATATTTAAAGTACTTGGAAAATGCTAAATAATAAAGGTTTTACATTAATAGAAGTGATAATAGTTGCAACAATAATGTGTAGTATAGTAGTGGTGATGCAATATCCAAGCAAGTATCTAAGAGACATAGAGCATAGAGTTTTTGTGGATACTGTCTATAGCGAAATATTGGGTATAAAAGAATTAGCAAACCAAGGAGAGCAGAAGTTATTGATTAATACTGTAGATGGTAGTGATAAAATCAGTATTGGGAATAAGCAAATAAGCATTCCAAATCATGTAGAAGTGTTTATGAGTAGAAATGCGTTGTATTTTGGTAATGATGCGTCGGATGTAAAGTCGGGGACGATAACAATTAGATATAACAATAAACAAACACGCATAACATTAACTCCGGTTATAGGAAAGGTAAATATTTATAGATAATAAGGACAGCGACTTTTGTTAGAATGAGAATAAATGTCTATGACTAATGAAAGAAGTGTGATATAATATTGAAAACTTTTTAAGGAGGCAATTAACTAGATGATTACATCAAAGATTATTAAAGAAGGATTAACATTTGATGATATATTGTTAATTCCAGCGTATTCAACAATTCTTCCAAAAGATGTGGATTTAAAAACAAAACTTACCAGAACGATCACAATTAATGTTCCATTTTTGAGTGCAGGAATGGATACGGTAACAGAGTCGACAATGGCTATTGCACTGGCAAGACAAGGTGGCATCGGGATAATTCACAAAAATATGTCTATTAGGGCGCAGCAAGAAGAAGTGGATAAAGTTAAGCGCTCTGAAAATGGAGTAATTAAAAATCCGTTCTCGCTTTCTAAGGATCATTATGTCTATGAAGCAAATGCATTGATGGCAAAGTTTAGAATATCTGGAGTGCCAATCACCGAAGATGGTAAGTTGGTTGGAATATTGACTAATCGTGATTTGAGATTTGAAACCAATTATGAAAAGAAAATAAGTGAAGTCATGACCAGCAAAGACTTGGTAACAGCTAGAGAAGGAACAACTCTAGAGCAAGCAAAAGAAATATTGTCTAGACATAGAATAGAAAAATTGCCGATTGTGGACGAGAAAAACAATTTGAAAGGTTTAATTACAATTAAGGATATTGAGAAAAATATTCGATTTCCGTATGCGGCAAAGGATGACCATGGCAGATTGTTGGTGGGGGCGGCAGTTGGAGTAACAGATGATGTGATGTATAGAGTGGCAGCCTTAGATAGTGTAAGCGTGGATGTAATAACTGTTGATACAGCGCATGGACATTCACTGGGAGTTATTGATACAGTAAAAAATATAAAGAAAGCATATCCGAATTTGCAAGTGATAGCAGGTAATGTTGCAACGTATAGTGCAACAAAAGCATTGATAGACGCAGGAGCCGATGCTATTAAAGTGGGAATTGGACCAGGATCTATTTGTACAACAAGAGTTGTATCAGGAGTAGGTGTGCCACAAATCACTGCTATAGAAGATTGTGCAAACGCTGCGATGGGGACAGGTGTGCCTATTATTGCAGATGGTGGAATCAAGTTTTCGGGAGATGTTGTTAAGGCCATTGGAATGGGGGCAGATGCTTGCATGATGGGATCGATGCTAGCAGGATGTGAAGAAAGCCCTGGAGAAATGGAGTTATTTCAAGGTCGTAAATATAAAGTATATCGAGGGATGGGGTCTATTGCTGCCATGGAGCAAGGGAGCAAGGATAGATACTTTCAATCGGATGCAAAAAAACTTGTACCAGAAGGTGTAGAAGGGCGAGTTCCATATAAGGGAGAAGTGGCAGATACTATATTTCAGATGATCGGTGGATTGCGAGCTGGAATGGGCTATGCAGGTGCTAGAACTATACAGGAATTGAAAGAGACTGCAAGATTTACGAAAATTACGAGTGCCGGATTAAAAGAAAGTCATCCTCATGACATTCAAATTACTAAAGAATCGCCAAATTATAGTATTCATTCGTAAAAAGGAGTTGTCATGAAAAATGAAGTTATAGTTGTCCTTGATTTTGGAGGACAATACAATCAATTAATTGCGAGAAGAATTAGAGAAGCTGGTGTGTATTGTGAAGTGCATCCTTATGATATGCCACTGGAAAAATTGAAAGCGCTTGCACCAAAAGGACTAATATTTACTGGAGGGCCTAATAGTATATATGCCGCAGATGCCGCAATTTGTGATAAAGCTATATTTGAAATGGGAGTTCCTATTTTGGGAATATGCTATGGGGCACAGTTGATTGCGCATATGCTAGGCGGAGTAGTTGCAAAAGCAAAGACTAGTGAGTATGGGAGAACTGCGATTTCGTTAAATGCGAATAGCAAATTATTTGAAAGCTTAAATGGGGAGACCATTTGCTGGATGAGCCATACAGATGCTGTCAAAGAGGTGCCAGCAGGATTTAATATTACAGCGGAATCTGTAGATTGCCCCATTGCTGCGTTTGAGAATGCTGCGAGCAAAATTTATGCAGTACAATTTCATCCAGAAGTAGCTCATACTGAAAATGGTGAAATGATGTTAAATAATTTTGCAAGAGTAGTATGCGGATGTGCGGGAGATTGGCAAATGGCTGACTTTGCAAAGGAGCAGATAGAAGCAATAAGAGCTAAAGTAGGTGCAGGCAAGGCGCTATTGGCACTATCTGGTGGAGTTGACTCTTCAGTTGCTGCGATGATTTTATCGAAAGCTATTGGAAAAGGATTAACTTGCGTATTTGTGGATCATGGACTGCTTAGAAAAAATGAAGGCGATGAAGTAGAAGCAATATTTGCGGACAAAAATAAATTAGACTTGAATTTTATTCGGGTAGATGCTAGCAAAAGGTTTTATGCAAAGTTGGCAGGCGTGACAGATCCAGAAGCAAAGCGAAAAATTATTGGTGAAGAGTTTATTAGAGTGTTTGAAGAAGAGGCAAAAAAAATTGGTGCAGTAGATTTTTTTGTGCAAGGTACGATTTACCCAGATATAATAGAAAGTGGGTTGAATAAGTCCGCAGTGATAAAATCGCATCATAATGTTGGAGGGCTTCCTGACTATGTTGATTTCAAAGAAATTATAGAGCCATTGAGGTTGTTGTTTAAAGATGAAGTGAGAAAAGTTGGAATAGAGCTTGGTCTTGATTCAAAATTAGTAAATAGACAACCGTTTCCGGGGCCAGGATTAGGTATTAGAATTATTGGTGAAGTAACAGCGGAAAAAATTCGAATAGTCCAAGATGCTGATGCGATATATAGAGAGGAAATTGCTTTTGCAGGGTTGGATGAGCAAATTGGGCAATATTTTGCTGCACTTACAAACATGAAAAGTGTAGGAGTAATGGGAGATTCTAGAACTTACGATTATGCGGTAGTGCTTAGAGCCGTAGAAACAAGTGATTTTATGACAGCAAAGAGTGTTAAAATACCGTGGGAAGTGTTAGAAAAAGTGACCACTAGAATTGTGAATGAAGTTGGAGGTGTCAATCGAGTATTATATGATTTGACAGGAAAGCCACCTGCAACAATAGAATTAGAGTAAATTTTGAAGTCTCGTAACCCAATTATAAGGGATGCGAGATTTTTTGATGTCATTATATTAGTTTTGTTTATAGTCCTTAACTATATTGATGAATGCTTCTACTTGTGGAAGTGACCTATAGTTATCATTGTACATAAGATAAGTTGAGCGCATAAAAGGGTCTCCGTTAGAAAATTGTAATGGAACAATAAAACCATGAAAAGAACTGAGACAAATTTTAGGGACAATAGTCCAACCTAATTTACGATTTACCATTGCAACACAAGTTTCAATATTATCAACAAAAATACTGGGGGAAGTAATGCGTATATTATGTTCGTTCATCCATTGAGTGAGTTGGCGTTCAAAAATGGCATCAGTTTTTCGGTATATGTATGGGATCTTATTGTGACTAAGATCGGCAAGTGTAAATGGCTCTATTGCAATAGCACAAACAGGCTCTCTGTCTAGTAGCAATTTATTGTCATTCCAGGGATATTCTCCACGAATAATAGCAGCATCAAGACTGCTGTCCAGCATACGTAAATAGAGAGTTCTGCTTTGATCTGTTGTAATGTGAGTATTTACGTTTGGATATTGTTGATAATAAGAAGTTAATATAGAAGATAAATGATATTTGGGATAATTAATGGCAACGCCAATATTAAGTTTACCGTATATATAACTTTTCTTGGCATTTAATGAAGAGCGCATCTTAGATAATACATGCATAATCTCTTTGGTATGCTGTAAAACAATTTCTCCTGGTGGTGTAAAGCGAATTCCTTGTTTTGATCGCAGCAGTAGTGAAACATCTAATTCTTTTTCAATTGCTACAATTCTTTTTGATAAAGTAGACTGAGTGACAAATAATATATCAGCAGCATATGTAATATTTCGTGTTGCATCTAAGGTTAATAGCATTTCATAATCTTTTTCATTCATGTTTTTTCTCCTTGTATTAAAGTTTATTGAAAATTTACAAAATATTAAATATAAAATCGTTTAGTATACACATATATATTTTTAAAAATGCGTTAGCAACGTTCCAGTAAGGAATAGTATTGAAAATTTAAATAAATTATAGAAGCTTTTATTT